>JACPNS010000022.1 GCA_016185345.1 Solirubrobacterales bacterium
TCTATGGCTCATCAGCTGAGCGAGCCGCCGCACTGCCCGGTTGGCTGCTTCACTACAACACCAGACGAAAGCACGGCGGCCTCAGCCATAAGACTCCGGAAGCTCGGCTCGCTGAGCTGAACAACCTTGTTGGTAACTACAACTAGGCAGCTTGCAAATACCAGCGTCGACTGCCCATGTCCTGAAAGACCACGGCATTGGCGCCATCCTCAAGGACCAGCTCGAAGTAGCGGCGACGCACCGGCCGCGGCGTCCACCAGCCGTCTTCAACAACCCAGCGCTCGCGCTGCTGCTCGACGCTCTTGCCGCGCAGGCGTAGTGGATTTCCCTGACCATCGCTGCTGACCTCTGCAGGCTGCGGCTGCATCAAAGGCACCGGCCCCGGAGAAAGCGCCGCGCGCCGTTCGGGCACGCGTGAGTCCTCATCCAAACGCATCACCCGAGCCACCTTCTCAGACGATCCCGCCGCCTGCCGCGCCTGCTCCGACGCAGTCTTCAGCCGCGCCGCGCGCTCTTCCGGCGAGTCGTCGCCGAACAGCGTTGCGGTCTCGTGGTCGAGCGGGCCGAATCCATCGACCGTGAGCTCCAACGCCGCAGCGGGCTCTGGCAGATCTTTCAGCTTCTGCATCGCGACCAGACGGACCCGCGCCGCGTCCGCGGTTGGCACACGCATGATCCCGCGCGCGCTCCACGATCCACCCTCGACGAACCGCGCGCCGAGCAAGAAGCCACGGATTGTGCGGCCGGCGCGCTCGGGGCGGGCGAGCAATCGCTCGATCAGCAGGTCCACTGCTCGTTCGAGGTCACCGGTCAGTGCGCCGCGCTCTGCTCCTTGCGGGGCGGCGTCGTCTACGAGCTCGATCTGCTCCTTCAAGCGCTCGGCAGGCCTGCGCGGCCTGAGCGGCGGCTCCTGCCCATAGATGAGGTCACGCGCGGTCAGCCCGATCCGCCCGAACCGCTCGGCCACCTGCGCGCGGCGCAGTACGGCGAACTCGCCGAGCGTGGCAATGCCGAGCTTCTCGAGCGTGGCCCCCAGCTGCGCGCAGCCGGGCGAGTGTGCGGCGAGCCAACCGACCGGCGCGCCCGCGAGAAAGTCGCGGCGCTCGAGGTCATTGTGGATGACTTTTGGCTTGCGCGGCCTGGCCATGCGGGCGGCCGACTGGGCGATGAAACGCGTTGGGCCGGCGCCGATTCGTACCGGCCGGCGGATTGCGTCGCGGACTGCGGCGATCACTCCGTCGAATCCGCGGTGAAGGGGCTCCAGTCCCGTTGACTCGAAGAACAGCGTGCCCGGCGTATCGGGATCGCTCTCGACTTCTGCGCCGAGGCCCTCGAGCGCCTGGAGCACCCACTCCCATGCGCTGCCGGCGCGGGCGGGATCGGGCGGCACGAGCTTGAGCTGTGGGCAGCGGGCGAAGGCCTCACCCACGGGCAGGCCGGGCGTAACCGCAAAGGCTTCGGCTGCCGCGCTCACCTGCCCAATCACCGGCCGCCCGCCCGGAGCGGGCGCCAGCGCGATCGGCTCCCGCATCATCGCCTGGCGCACATCGGCCCCCGCAGCAGCAGGCGCCGCAGCAACAAGCAGCTCAAACCGGGGCAACATGACACAGACCACAGACACGAACGTATGTTCGCATACTCAGCCCCGCAAGTCAAGCCCAAAAGTCCGCAAATTCCACCCAACCTTTGGCACCCGGTGCCAGAGGTCGCACGCAAAATGCGCAAATTCCGGCCGACCTGTCAGACCCGGCCTGACAGGTGCCACGCAAATTGCGCCAATTCCGCCGCCAAAGCAATCCCGCACGCCGAGTCAGCGAGCGGCCGGGGGGACGTCGCCCCCGCAGACGTATCCAGTCGAGGAGGTGACGTCCCCCCGGCCGATCGCGTAATTCAGGCCGATTCGCGCAGCTTTGCAGCCATCTGCGCATCAGACACGCGCTTGACGTTCCACGCCAAGCCCGTCTTCTCCAAGCCCCAAACAACCCAACCAGAAGGATCCAAAGCCTTCTGCCAGCGCTTCAAGCCATGAAACGCACTCGTGGGAAACGTGTGGTGGTTGTGATGCCAAGCCTCGCCAAGCGTCGGCAGTGCAAGCACCCAGTTGTTCGTGCTCCGGTCTTTCGACTGGAATGGTCTGCGACCAAACATGTGGCAGATCGAGTTGACCGACCAGGTGATGTGATGAGTCACGAAGATCCGCACAGCGCCGCCCCAGAACGCGCCGGTCAAAGCACCCCACCAGGATCCACCGGTCAGTGCAAAACCCAGCACCCCCGGAATCACCAGAGCCAAAAGAATGAACCAAGGAAACTTGCGATCAACCGCCATCACAACGCGGTCCTTCAAAAGATCAGGAGCAAAGCGCGTCACCGACGACTGGCCTTCCTTGAGTAGCCAGCCGATGTGCGCATGCCAAGCGCCCTTCATCGCATTCCAAAAGCCGCCGCCTTCGTGACCAACGTGCGGCGAGTGCGGGTCGCCCTCTTCATCTGAATAGGCGTGGTGGCGGCGATGATCTGCGACCCAGTCGGTCGGGCGACCCTCGATCGCCAAAGACCCGAACGCCGCAAACATTCCGCGCACCCATGGCTTTGCCTCGAAGCTGCGGTGCGTGAAGAGGCGATGAAAGCCGACTGTGATACCCAGACCAGCAATCACGTGCATGAAGAGCAGAAGACTCAGGTCGATCGGACCTACTGCCTTGCTCTCCCAGAGCAGAACGATCGCGGTCGCGAAAGCGGTGAAAGGCAACGCGATCACGGCGAGCGTGCCGACCTTGTGCATCCCGCTCGTCGGCTCGATCTCGGGATTGATTCCATCGCGGCGCGGTAACTCACGCGCCTCGGTGGCGTCGCCGATCAGCGAGTGGTCCTCGCGAACGAGAGTCGTAGGTGGCTCCATCAGTCACTGCCCTTCAGGCTTGGTCAAATCGATCACAGATTAGGGATACCGAAATCGATATACCCGATTCTACCCTTCCCTACTCCGCGTAAGGCTCAAAATCCTTTGGCCTCGCGCCGCACACCGGACAGAACCAGTCGGCAGGGATAGCGGAGAATGGGGTTCCGGGAGGAATGCCACCGTCGGGGTCTCCGACTTCGGGGTCGTAGATCCATCCGCAAGTCACGCACATGTACTTCTGGGAGGCGTCTTCGATCATGGGCGCAAGAGTACATCGAGCACGTCAGCCACTTCCCTTGGAGCGCGTCAGCAGCGGCAGTTCAACGAATCGCCACATCGCAGCGCCGGCCAAAGACGACACCACCAAGAGCAGCAACCATGTCAGGACGCCCGAGCTCGGCATCAAGCCATACCCCTTCATGAACAGCAGCAACGGCAGGTGCAACAGGAATACTCCATACGACCACCGGCCAAACGACTCTGCCGGTTTCAATCGGTCGGAGGCGCCGATCACCGGCTGTGCGCACGCCGCGATGATCAATCCGTAACCAATCGCCCCGGGCAGATCGCGGAACACTCCGAGCGCCCAAGGGCCAACGTTGAGCGCATGCCAGACCGAGTCGCCCAGCGCAAGAACCGCACCCACGACAATCATCCACACGGCAGTCGACCGCGTCTTCGCCGGCGGTAGATGCGCAATCACCATTCCGAGCGCCAGATACGGGAGCATCGCCGGCAACGACAGACGCGCGATCGGCCCCCAACCGCTGATGTAGGCAGCCCAGTTGAAAACAACACCGAGCAGCACTAGGAGCACCGGAAAGATCCACGCCTCCCGCCCCATCCGCGAGCCAAAAAATACGAACACCGGAAACACCAGATAGAACGCTGCCTGCACGGCGAGAGTCCAAGTCGGTGCATCGAGCGTCAGCAGCGTCTCGCGCGAGTAGTTCTGCAGGAAGAACGCGAAGCGCCACAGCTCGTCGGACGGCGGCAGTCGCACGCCGGCGGTGTCGCCAATTCCCCAGAGCAGGCCGATCGTAAGGACGATCGCCAAGTAGTAGGCGGGTACGATTCGCACGATGCGACGCCAGTAGTACCGGCCGATCTCGATCATCCGTGGGGGGCTGTCGTGGCCCGCCTTCAGCAGCGGGCGATACAGCAGGTAACCCGACATGACGAAGAACACGACGAGGCCGATGCGCCACTCGAACAAGACGTAGTCGAGGAATCCCTCGCGGGTTGGCTTGTTCGGATTGGGCAGTCGATAAAGCCACACGTGGTAAGTCAGAACTGCCATCGCGGCGAAGGCGCGGATCACGTCGAGCGCTTGCGCGCGATGCATTTTCACCCCCGCGTTGTTCACGCCGCCGCTGCCTTCGCGAGTTCACGCTCGAGCCGAGCAAGCACCTGCCCGCAGCGAAGATGGAGCCACGGGCGCGCCGCAGTCACGAGCAGCCTGTCGCGCAACCCACCGGGATCGATCCGGACGTCAAATGAAACCTCGGTCGCACGCTCGCCACATGGAGCAAGCCTCCAGTCGATTTCCGCGCGCGTCGAGCCCGCCATCGCCTCGCCCCCGAACGCGGAGTCGGCCACGGCGTAGGTGATGCGCGTGACCACGCGACGCTCGAGACCCGGGAACGGTCCGCGCAGAAGCAGGTCGGCCGAGCCTTCGTCGCTGCCATCGACGATCCCGGCGTCCACAAGGTCCGCGCCGAGCAGCGGCCAGTGCAGACGCAGGTCGCTGAGCAACGCGTAGACATCGGCCTGGGGAAAGCGAATCGTTCGCCGCGCGCCGACCACGATCGAGAATCCGTTCGCCTGCGCGGCGGATTCAGACGCTTCCATCAGTTGCTCCGGTCTCGATCTCAATCCTGTCGATCACAGCTGGCTCGGCAACGTCGCGCTCCAGGCCCGTCACGCCATACGAAGTGAGCGTCACGCGATCGCCGGTCACATCAACGCGCACGAAGTTCTTGAAGAAGGGCGGATCGTCCCAGTCGAGCGCCTCGGAGATCTTCTCGGCCGTGAACCAGCCGCGTGGCGGGTAGATCAAAGTCGCGAGCATGCGTGAGCGACGCGAGACCGTGATCGCTGACGGATCGCCGGCGCCCTCGCCGCGTGCGAGTTCAGCGGCGAGGTCAAGCCCGTGGCGCTCAGAAACGATCACCGCCGCCTCATCGGCCGGGATTCCGTGCACCGGCCGACTGCCACGCCAAGGAGCAAGCCGGCGCAGCTTTCGCAACAGGATGATCGAGTAAGCGCGTAGCGAGTCGGCACGCGTCGGGTAGACCATCCAGGCGCTTTCATCCACGTCTGGTCGATCGACTTTGGCGAGCTGATGCGTGGATGTCATGAATGCACCGCCGCCGCCCGAAATCATGCAGTGAATTTCGCGCCCGTCGCCCACCCGAACACTGTGACGTTCGTAGTGATGGACGTCGCCCGCGATCATCGCGATGAAGTTGTTGGCGGGATCGCGCACGAGCGACCACAGCAACCCGCCGCCCGCATCCGACCCGTCCGGTCCGAGAATCCGGCGCGGGCTCATGTACGCGCCGGCGTACACCGGCTTGCCGCTTATCAGCAGCTTTGGCTTTGACCCAGCCGAGACGCGTTTTAGCCACGCGCCCTGAGCATGATCGAGTCGCCCGAGGATCCCGACATCGATCGCGATCATGCGCAGCCCCGGCGTGTCGATGCAGAAGTACATGTTCGGCTGCGCCGGTCCGCTGGCCTGGGCTTCGCCACGCAGCTCTTTGGCGATCGCGAGCGTCCGCGTGTCGAGCGAGCGCGGTCGGCGCCAGAAGACCGCGTGAAGAACCAGCGCAAGTCGCGACCACTTCGCGCGACGCGGCGGGCGAAACTTGTGAGCCGGAGGCGCCGCATCGCAGAAGTGACGCATGAATCCCACGAGCCCGTCGAGCCAGTCGTGGTTTCCCGGGATCGCGTAGATCGGTCGCGGGTAGTCGGCAAACGGGATGAAGAACTTGCCGACGTACTCGTTCACGTCGCCATCCGGGTAGACGACGTCGCTGGCGATCACGGAGAACTCACTGTCCTTGGCTGCGTTCAGAAACGCGGGCACCACCGAGTACTGCGATCGATCGCCCTCACCGGTGTCGCCGACCACCATGAATGAAAAGTCGCCGAGGTCATTGCGCTGAATCGTGAAGTCGCTGCCGTGAGTCTTTTCCTGAGCGTGCACCCACGCCGCCCGAGCGTTCTCGGTCGGATCGCCCGTCAGCGACGCGAGAACGTTGTTGCGTGAACGCCAGAGCGTGCGCGGGTTCAGCCAGGAAAAGCGTTTGAGCGGCGTGCCGACGCCTGAGACGTCCGACGGCTGCGCGCGCCAGTCGGCATCGTCGGCCAGTCGCGCGGCGGCCGGGATCGCGGTCGCCCTGGTGCTCTCGCGCATCGCGTCCAATCAGTCCACCCGGTAGCGCAGAAAGAGGTGCTCGTCCCCGGAGAAGGCGCTTATCAGATGGAGCTTCTGATTGCGCGGAAGCCGGCCGGCGATAATCGGGAATGGATCGCCGTTTCCGATCAACACTGGTGCGACGGTCAGAAAAAGTTCATCCACGAGTTCCTCTGCAAAGAACGGCGTGTTCAGATGCGGCCCGCCCTCCAGGAGGAGCGAGCGAACGTCGTAGTCGTGGCGCAGCGTGCGGAGGATCTCGGGCGGCGACGTGGTGGCTATCCGATCGACCTGCGCGGCGACGCCTACGAAATCCAGGTCCACCTCACTGAACAGCGCAATCCGCAGCTCGGCGTCGGCAAACATGGGAGCGGCGATCGGCAGTTCACCTGAACGCGTGACCGTGGAAACCAATGGGCGCGCCGACAGTCCGGCCGCGGCCCGACGCTCCTGCACCTCTGGCTTGGTCGCCGGCGCGTTGTAACTCTCGGCAGCGATCGTGCCTATGCCCGCCATCACGCAGTCGACGCGCTCGCGCAACGTCGAAAACAAGTCCGCATCCGCGGCCCCGCCGAGTTCGGCCGTGTTCTTACCTATCCGGCCCTGGCCATCCGCGGTGGCGACCATGTTCACGACCACGTATGGCCGATCCTCGGGGGCACCGGCTCCGAACTCGAGCCCGGAATACGCCTCGCGAGACCCAACGCGCGCGGCGTCCGGCCCGGCCGGAAACAACTTCGTTAGCTCGCTCATGCTGATCGGCGCCGACGTCACAGCCAGCAGTATGCCGTCAACTCTTGCCGTACACGTCAGGCGCGAGGTGCTGCATCGATGCGATCTGATCTCCCTTGCCGTCGGCGTGCATCGCCGTGACGACCGCTCCGATCAACGAACCGCACGCCAACTTGACGAGACGATCGCGCTGGATCGGTCGCCCGTCGACCCACTCGAGCAGCATCGCGTCGAGCATTGCGATCCAACCCTCGACGGCCATTCGCAGAGTTTCGGTGGCTGGCTCGTCGGGCGAGAGCACCGCGCAGATTCGCTCGACCTGGGCATCGCGGTTCTCGCGAACTGCCGCGCGCACATCCTCGTCAACACTGTGGCGGCCGGCGAATACGGCGCGGAATGCGTTGGCGTTCGTCTCGACGAAGGCAACCAGCCGCTCTACCCCGTCGCTCAGCCAACGATCCGGCGGCAACGTCTGGTCCGGCGCAGTCATCTCAAACGCGTGGCGCATTCCGTGCCGCACGATCGCCGAGAAGAAGTCGCTCTTGTTCGGGAAGTAGTGGTAAACCAGCCCGCGGGAAACGCCGGCCTCCTGGGCCACCTGTTCGATCCAGACGTCGTTGAATGGGCGCTCGGCAAAGAGCCGCGCACCGATCTCGACTAGTTGCTCTCGCCGGGCTTCGGGTGAAAGTCGGGTCCGTTTCTGTGTTTTCGTAGTTATCCCGGGCTCCAGTCCATGCCGTCAAAAGGCTGCAAAATGCGGGTTTTTGAGGTATCCATAACTAACCTTTAGGTTACCTCCCAAATCGTCCTCAAGATGCTTTATTGTGCAACTTGCCAGTAACAATTCCATTTGAATGTTGCTTGGCCCATAGTTGGAAGAGTAAAAACTTGTAGAGACCGCCGTGTGACCTCCCCCCCCGGTTCACGCGCCAGATCACCATCTGGCCAAGCGGTTTCAGCAAGACCCGGTTGCGCCGGTCCGATCGTTCGTTTTTCTGCGACGTCAGGGATCCGATGACGTGAGAACGATTCGGATCGGCGCCATAACCGGAGTGTTTGCTCCGCTTGGTGCTAAAGTGGAGTGGTCGATCCGCTTAGCGTCCTCCCCCAAGGTTCGCTTCTCTCCTAAAAGCTTCCCGTTCACGGATTCGACGGAAAGGACCCCCAATGAATTCCTCCATGGAATCTTCCGTGCCCGACGGGCACATGGGCGACAAGATCGATGGCCACAGCGTCAACAAGTGGCTCGTTCTCGTCGTCGTCTGCTTCGCGCAGTTCATGGTCGTGCTCGACGCGACCATCGTCAACGTCGCTCTCCCCTCAATCCAGACCGACCTTGACCTCTCGCCGACAAACCTTCAATGGATCGTCAATGCCTACACCTTGGTCTTCGGCGGCTTCTTGCTGCTCGGCGGCCGCGCAGCCGACCTGCTTGGCCGGAAGAAGCTGTTCATCGCAGGAACTGTGATCTTCTCGGTCGCCTCGCTCGTCAACGCGCTGGCCACGTCCGGCGAAATGCTGATCATCGCCCGCGGGTTCCAAGGACTCGGTGGCGCGCTCACCTCGCCCGCGGCACTCTCGATCATCACGACAACGTTTGACGAGGGCCCCGACCGCACGAAGGCACTTTCGATCTGGGGCGGCATCGCTGCAGGTGGCGCCGCGTTCGGTCTTCTGCTCGGCGGCGTCCTCACCGACACGCTCGACTGGCGCTGGAACTTCATCATCAACGTGCCGATCGGCCTCGGCGTGATCGCCGCAGCCCTCCGGCTTGTCCCCGAGTCTCGCCACGCGACCGACGAACGTCACTTTGATGTCGGCGGCGCAGTCACTGTCACCGCGGGGTTGATGGTGCTCGTCTACGCGATCGTGAAGGCGCCGGAGTGGGGCTGGGCATCGGCCGAGACGATCGGCTGGTTCGTCGGAGCGATCGCATTGCTTGCGAGTTTCGTGATGATCGAGCTGCGCTCGCCGCAACCGCTCGTGCGCCTGTCGTTCTTCAAGAAGCGGTGGATCACGATCGCCGACCTGTCGATGTTCGTCGTCGCCGGAGGCCTGTTCGGCATGTTCTATTTCGCTTCGCTTTACGTCCAGCAGGTGCTCGGGTATAACCCACTGCAGGCTGGCGCGGCGTTCCTGCCGGTCTCACTCGGCATCGGAATCGGCGCTGGGATCTCGCAGCAGCTGATCGGTCGCTTCGGCGTCAAGCCTGTGGTGATGCCCGGCATGGCGCTGGCCTCAATCGGGCTCGTCATCCTCGCCTCCACCACCAAGGTTGACGGCACCTACCTCGCGCTTCTTGCGGGCCTGGCTCCGATGGCCGTCGGCATGGGCATGACATTCGTGCCGCTGACGCTCGTTGCGACTGCCGGTGTCGATCCGATGGAAGGCGGCCTGGCTTCGGGCCTGTTCAACACGTCGCAACAGGTCGGCGGAGCACTCGGGTTGGCGATCCTCGCGACGGTCGCAGCCAATACGACCGGCGCAGCGGAAACGCCGGCCGCGATGGTCGACGGCTTCCAAGCCGCATTCATCGTCGCAGCGGGACTAATGATCGCCGGACTCCTGCTCGTGAGCTTCGGTCTTCGCAAGCGCGAGATCGACCAGATCCACGTTGGAGAGGCAGTGCCGGTCCCCGTATGACCGACGCCGCCGCAGCCAGGCGCCCCCGCGCCGACGCAGCCCGCAACCGCGAGCGCATCCTCGAAGTCGCCAACGAAGCATTTCGTGAAGGCGGCCTCGAGGTCAGCGTCGCGGAGATCGCGCGGCGCGCGGGCGTTGGCAGCGGCACGCTCTTCCGGAACTTTCCGACCAAGGCGGATCTGATTCACGCAATCGTCGAGATGCATATGAACCAGTGGCTCGACGAGATCGAACGGTCGCTTGCGGCAGAAGATGTCGGCCCGGCTTTTGACGCGTTTTTCGAGCGCGCCGTTCTGTTCAACTACCTGGACCGCGGCATGCTCGAGGCCGTCAAGGGCGGCATGCTCAACGACGAACCGGAGCTGACCGCCTGCAAATCGGCGGCACTGGAATCGACCAACCGGCTGATTGCGCACGCCCAGGCGGCCGGTGTCCTGCGCCAAGACCTCAATGCCGACGACATCTACGCGCTCTCAGCTGGAGTCGCCGAGTCAGCGCACGCCGCCGTCAGAGAAGGCCGCGCCGATCCCAAGGATGCCTACAGGCGCTACATGGTGATCGTCCTCGCCGGCCTGCGGCCAGAGTAAGCCGATTTAAGCCTCAACATACGTCCTGCCGAGGGTCGGCAGGACGTATGTTGAGGCAGTTTTTGGCTTGAGATCGTTCGAAGACCGGGCTTACGCTGACCGACGACGGACATATGGTCGGCGGAGCGATGCAAGACGCCATCACGCAGGTCCTCTCATACGCGTTCTTTGTCGCGATCAGCCCGATCCCGCTGATCGCGTGATCGCGGCGAAGCTGTTCGCCGATGGGATCTCGGCGCTGACTTGACGGTTTGCGTTTGGTCTGCGATAATCCCGCCGCATTCGGGGCGTGGCGCAGCCTGGTAGCGCGCACCGTTCGGGTCGGTGAGGTCCCCAGTTCAAATCTGGGCGCCCCGATTGTGTTCTCTTCGAAATTGCTCGCAGGCGCGCAAGCGCGCTGTGCCAATTCGGGTCGGTGAGGTCCCCAGTTCAAATCTGGTCGCCCCGATCGTTTCTCTGTGGTTCCGCGTCCGCGTCCCGACCCACGCGGCTTATTACTCGTCACTTACTCGACCGAATACTTACCGCTCGGCAAGTGTTCTAGCCCACGCATCCGTAAGTACGACGAATGGGGTAACCTCGCGTTGCAATCCCCCCGTTGTATGCGGAAAATAAGGATAAGCGCACGCTGAGAATCTGCAGTCCTGATCCTCGCGAATCCGGCAGACCCGCACAAAACCACCCTGTACAACGCCATCGCAGGCGACCTCCGTCGCGCGCTGGCCTCAACAATTTCGGCACCCGCAGGTTCGTCCCTCCGAACCCCATTTACTAACTAATTCGCGGTATGAGCCGATATTTAGACATCAATGGCGAACACCGCTTTTATGAACAACGAGCACGGCGACGGCCTCCCCCGAGCAGACGGAGCAGCCGCTTACGGCCTGTTTGAAGGGGCCGGAGATTTCGACGAAGCCTTGGGCGCGGGGATCGCCTGGCGCACAGCCGCCGTGCTCTTCTGGATTGCTGGTTTCGGCGCGCTCGTGCAGCTCGTCACGGGCCTGATCAGCGCGCCGCTCTCGTACCCCGAGCTGACCGTCGCGGTCTCGCTTTTCGCGATCGCGATGGGCTGCGTCTGGTGGGTCGTCGGCAAACTCAACATCGATCAGCGATGGCTTCACCTTGGCGTGGTGATGTCGTACGGAATCCTCGTGCTGATGTTCGCAAACGCTCCGAGCGTTGCGTCCGAGCTCGGGATCGTGTACCTCGTTCCGCTGATCTACGTGGCGCTCTTTCTGCCCTCGCGAGCACTCTTCTTCTACATCGGCCTCTCGATCGCATTGATCCTGTTGACCTCGATGCGCCACGCCGAGAGTCAGTTCGGGCTCTTGCCGGGACTGATGACAATCGTTGCGCTGGCGTCAACGGCCGGACTGACTCTGTACGTGCGTCTGGAACTGAATCGCATCGCCAAGCAAGCGATCGCGCTGTCCGGGCGCGACGCGCTCACCGGTCTTTCAAACCTTCGCCCGCTCTACGAGCGCGTCGAACGCGGTCTCGCCGAGGCCGAACGCGGGCATGGCGGAATCACCGTTGTGATGCTCGACCTTGAGTGCTTCAAGCGCGTCAACGACGAGTACTCGCACTCGGTCGGCGACGAGACGCTACGCGTGGTCGCCCAGGCGATCTCTGACACCGTGCGCAAGGACGAGTTGGTTGCGCGCCGCGGCGGCGACGAGTTCGCGATCGTCACGAGCGCGACCGACCAGGAAGACATTCAGAGCTTGGTCCGCCGCGTCAGCCACAACGTTTCGGACGCCCGCGTCGACATGCTTCCCGGCGTGCGCTCGGGCGTGACGGTCGGCTACGCCACCAACGTCGAAGACGACACAGTCGGCAAGCTGCTCGCCCGCGCCGACCGCGAGCTCAACGACGCGAAGGCGAGCGCGAGGATCGAACGCTGGTCCTGGCGGCAACGCAAGCTCAACGACGTCGTCGACGAAATCGAAGGCGACATCCAGTGAGCTGGAGATCGGGCCACGGCCTGCGCAAGACCTTGGGCGATTTCGGCTTGCGTCACAGCGCGAAGAACGCTTACCGACCGATGCGTCGTCCGGGCGAGCCGCCAATTCTTCTGACCGACGAACGCCTGCGCGTGCACCGCAACGTCTTCTGGTTCGGCGCGGCCTTCATCTACGGAATCACCGGAGTGGTCACGCTGACCGCGCTGGTGGTGGACGCACTCGCGCCGGGCCTGAACGTCCCGGAGGAAGCTTTCTCCACAACAACGATTGCGGTGTCGCTCGTGGCGATGGCGATGGCCGCCTTCTGGCTGACGATGGCCGCGCGCAACGAACCGGCGCTGCCCTGGATGAACGCGATCATCGGAATCGGCACGCTGCTGATCTCGGTCGTCGCCCTCACCTCCGGCGAATTCGGTCCGATCATCCTGCCGTACCTGCTCGCGCCCGCGATGGCCGCCGCGTTCTACATGCCGTTCAAGCAGGCGATCGGGCACCTCTTGTTGATCACCGCCGTCATGTTCGTCGTCGCGTTTTCAACCTCGGAGACAGAGAACGGCAAGATCGTCGCTCTGAACGTCTGGTTCTTCACGATGATGGGCGCCGCGATGCTTATGGTTGCGCGCAAGCGCATTCAGGACGGCATCATCCACAACGTGTCGCTCGCGGGCCGCGACCCACTGACCGGCGTCGCCAACCTGCGCAAGTTTCAGGAGCGTCTGCGCTCGGAGATCGATCGCTCGGAACGAAGCGGAGACCCGCTCACGCTGTTGATGATCGACCTCGACGACTTCAAGCGCGTGAACGATGAGTACAGCTACACGCTCGGCGACGCCGTGCTCGCGGCGAGCGCAAAGACGATGGACAGCGTCGTCCGCGCAAACGAGTTGCTCGCGCGGCGCGGCGGGGACGAGTTCGCCGTGATCGCAGTGGGTGCCGACGAAGAGCGCGGCGAGATGCTCGCGCTACGAATCCGCGAGGTGGTTCGCCGCGAACGCGCGCGCCTCTGCCCCGACGTCTCGCCAGAAGCAAGCGTTGGCGTTGTTCAGTGGGCCTCCGGAGAAACGCCGGAGAATCTGATCGGTCGAGCCGATGCCGCCCTGAAGACTGCCAAGCGCAAGGCGTACAGTGGCGACGCCGAGGACGTCGCCTAAACGAGGCCCTTGAGCATCTGTTCGGTCGGGTACCACGGCTGGCCTTCGTCGATCATGTGGCCGAATCCGTTCCAGAGCACGGCCATCGCCGTACCGGCGAGACGGAAGTTCGTTTCCTCGGGATGATCGAGCCAGTAGTCGGCGAGCGAGTGGCAAGCACCAACCACTGCGTGACCCGCCGCCAGCGAGTACTGCGTGAGCAGCTCGTGCGACTCGCGCTCCTCGAGCACCTTGATGAATGAGTCCGCGACGGCCTCTGCCAGCTCAGTGTTCATCGAGTGGATGCCTTTGATCATGGCGTCGTCGATTTCGACCGCGTCGCGATAGAGCACACCCCAGGCCTGACGGTTCTTGTCAACGAAGTCGAAGAACGCGACGAAGCCGCGCCAGAAGCGCTCCTGCGGCGGAAGGTCTGCGGCCCAGGCCGGCAGTACGGATTCCGTGATCTGGCGTTGGAACGAGAGCAGCACCTCCAGATAGAGCTCGTCCTTGCTCTCGAAGTGTTGGTAGACCAGCGCCTTGGAAACCCCAGCAGCGTCAGCGATGTCGTCCATTGCGACGTTGTGGTACCCACGGGTGCCGAAAACGTCGATCGCATGCTCAAGGATCAGGTCGTAGCGTTCGCCGCGCGAGAGGCGTTTGCGAACGACGGGCTCGTCGTCGATCTCGCCGTCAGGCGCGTGCTCGTCTGTCTCATTCATGATCCAACCTCGAAGATCGCTTTCTGCAGTTCTTTCCGGTCAAATGCAGCGTACGCCTCGGCCGCGCCGGAAAGCGGAATACGGTCGGTGATGATCTGCGCTGCGTCGATCTTTCCTGCGGCGATCAGCTTCAAGAGCTCGTCGCGGTGGCTGTAGGGCGCACCGAGTACTGGGATCACGCGGGTGTTGCGCAGCCAGAGATCTCCCGCCGTAAGAGGAAAGTGTTCGTTGACGAGCATGCCGACGAGCACGACCGAGCCGTTTGCTCGCGGCAGTGAAAATGCCGTCTTCATCGCGGGCTCGTTGCCCGCGGCCTCAAAGACCGCGTCACACATCAGTCCGCCCGTCTGCTCCTTGATCAACTTTCGCGGGTCCTGCTCGCGCGGATCGATCGTCGTTGCTCCAAACTTCTTCACGCTTTCGAGGCGCTCCGGAATGATGTCGATGACATACACCTGGCCGGCGCCGAAGATCGGCGCACACATCGCCAACAACTCGCCCACCGGCCCGGCGCCGACGATCGCAATCGTGTCGCCTTCGACGATGCCGGACTGCCTGAGCGCGGTGAACGCCGTGGCAAGGATGTCGCCCGTGAAGATTGTCGACTCGTCGGAAAGCTCACCGGGAATCGAGCGCAGCGTCATGTCGGCGAGCGGCACGCGTACATACTCGGCCTGTCCACCGGGCAAATTTCCGAAAGCTGCGCCCATGCCAAACATCTGGAAGTCCTTGCAGCGGCGATGATCGCCGGAGACGCAGGCCGGGCAGCGACCGCACGCGACATACATCGAGCTGACAACCCGGTCGCCCGGTTTGAAGCCCGTGACGGCGTCGCCGATGTCCTCGACCACTCCGCAGAACTCGTGCCCGACGATCCAGCCGGCCGGGACGTTGGGAATCTTGTGGTGGTAGACATGCATGTCCGTGCCGCAGAGCGCCGAGGTGGTGATGCGCACGATCGCGTCGGTGTTGACTTCGAGATCGGGCTTGGGCACGTCCTCGACGCTGATCAACTCCGGGCCCTGAGAAGTAACTGCGAGCATCAGCCCACGATCGCCTTGTAGTAGCGGACTGCGAGTCCTGTGAGCAGTGTCTGAAGGCACTCATCAAACTCGAGGCCGTTGGCTGCGGCGTATGCCTGCAGCCCGATGCTCTCGATCGAATCTGATTCCTTCAGGACATCGTCGACCAGCTCCGGGTGCTGATCGCAGAAGTAAGCACCGACGCCGTAAAGCGACGTGTCCATCATCGATTCCGCGAAGCTCGCGTAATCGACACCGTAATTCTGGTTCCCCGCTGCGGGCTTCTTGCGCGCTGCCATCGTTCGCGAGGTTACCGACATGCCAATAGGATCGATGCATGGCTTCGCGCGAGGAGATAGTTGAGTTCCTGGACAAGCTGCTTGATTCGCCCGGGTTTCCTGATTATGGGCCCAACGGGTTGCAGGTTCCTGGGGCCGCTGATGTGAGTTCGATCATCACCGGCGTGAGCGCCACGAGAGAACTTTTCGAAGTCGCGCTTCAAAAAGAATCGTCGATGGTGCTGGTACATCATGGGATCTTTTGGGGGGATGCCGGAGCTTTGAGCGAGATGCAGGCTGGGCGATTGCGGGTTCTGTTGGCGAACGACCTGAACCTTGTCGCTTACCACTTGCCGCTTGATGCTCACCCGTCCGTTGGGAACAACGCGCTGCTTATTGAAGAGTTGGGATTGGCGTTGGAGGAGTCGTTCGGTGACTACAAGGGTCGATCGGTCGGGTTTATTGCCACATCCCCTGGAATTGGCGGCGAGGAATTGGCATCGACGATTTCCAGGCGGTTGGGCCGGGAGCCGCTGCACCTCGCGTACGGTCCCGAGCGGATTGAGCGCGTTGCAGTGATCGCTGGCTCAGCTCCGGATTACATCGAGGCTGCGGCCGCCGCAGGCTGCGACGCCTTCATCACCGGCGAGGCCGCAGAGCGAGTCAACTCCGCGGCGAAGGAGCTGGGGATCCACTTCTACGCGGCAGGACACCACGCCACCGAGAAACTCGGCGTCCAGCGATTGGGCGAAGCCTTGGTCGAGCACTTCGGCATCACGCACGAATTCATCGACATCCCTAACCCGATCTAAGCGAGAAACCTTCCACGGTCTGCGCTGGCGGCGCAGACCGTGGAAGAAATTCCGCATGGTTGCGTGCGTGCCCAGTTCCACACGAATCATTGGCACTACGAAGTAACCTGTAGCCCTCGCACGTCCCCTTCCAGGAGATCGATTTGAGCTACTTCGTCACCGGCGGCACCGGATTTGTTGGCCGATACGTCCTTGAGCGTCTGCTCGAGCGAAAAGGACGGATCTACGTGCTCGTTCGTCCGCAGTCCCAGGAGCGGATGGCCGCGATCATCGAACGCCTCGGCGCGCCCAAGGGGCGCATCGTTCAGGTCACCGGAGACATCACCGAGCCGCACCTCGGCCTTTCGCTGGCCGACCGCGACCGGATCAAGAACGTTGATCACTTCCTTCACCTCGGTGCCGTATACGACATCGCCGCCGGCGAGCAGATCAACCGCGAGACGAACGTCGGCGGCACGATCAACGCGGTGCGCCTGGCCAACTCGCTCGACCACGCAACCTTTCACCACATCAGCACGATCGCCGTCGCCGGTCGATACAACGGCGTCTTCCGCGAGGACATGTTCGACGCCGGCCAGCGGCTCGAGTTTCCTTACGACCGGACGAAGTTCGAGGCCGAGCAGATCGTGCGCGAAGAACTCACCGCCCCGAAGCGCATCTATCGCCTCGCGATTGTTGTCGGTGACTCCAAGACAGGTGCGATTGACAAGATCGACGGCCCATACCTGATCTTCAAATGGCTCAAGCGCGCATCCGACCGCCTACCCGCATGGCTACCCACGATGGGCATCACCGGCGGACAGGTAAACCTCATCCCCGTCGACTTCGCGGCTGGAGCGATCGACTATCTGATGCACAAAGACGGTCTGGACGGCCGCACCTTCCACCTCGCAGATCCGTACCCGCCGACGGTCGGCGAGGCGATCACGATCTTCGCCAACGCCGGCGGCGCGCCCGGATTCAACATCCGCACGAACAACGCGATCGCACAGTCCGCGCCGCGTATCCTGCTCGATCTCGCGCAGCACTCGCCGCCCACGAAAATGATCGGTGACGGGATTGTCAAGCACCTCGAACTGCCGCGCCAGTTCTGGGGCAACCTCGACAACCCGACTCGTTTTGACTGCTCAGAAACGCTCAAGGAACTCGACGGCTCCGGCCTCTTCGTGCCGCCGCTCGAGCGCTACGCCAAGACCCTCTGGGACTACTGGGAGCGCAACTTCAGCGACGCCGCCACCGAGAACCGCAAGCTCAAACGTTCGGTCAACGGCAAGGTCGTCGTGATCACCGGCGCATCCTCGGGAATCGGCGAAGTCGTCGCGCACCGGGTCGGTCGCGCCGGCGCCACGGTCATCCTGATCGCCCGCACGAAATCAAAGCTCGACGTGGTCCGAGACGAGATCATCGATGCTGGCGGCGACGCAGCATCCTTCACGGCAGACCTCTCAGACCTCGACGACTGCCAGCGCGTGATGGAGGACATCCTTGAGGAGTACGGCCGGATCGACGTGCTTGTCAACAACGCCGGCCGCTCGATCCGCCGTTCGCTCAGCACCAGCGGCGACCGCTTCCACGACTTCGAGCGCACAATGCAGCTCAACTACTTCGGCGCGCTCAAGATGATCATGACCGTCCTGCCAGGCATGCGCCAGCGCAAGTACGGCCGCATCATCAACATCAGCTCGATCGGTGCTCAGGCATATCCGCCGCGATTCAGCGCATACGTGGCCAGCAAGACCGCACTCGACGCATTCAGCCGCTGCGCCCAACCCGAAGTGCTGAGCGACGGCGTGATCTTCACCACCGTCTACATGCCGCTGGTCAAGACTCCGATGACCGCGCCGACCACGATTTACAAAGCCTTCCCGATGATCACCCCGCACGAGGCGAGCGACCTCGTGATCAAGGGCATGACCGGTACGCCGCGAAAGGTCACGACCAACCTTGGCCGTACCGGCGAAGTTCTCCACGCACTCTCGCCCGAGCTCGCCGACCGGATCCTCGCGATGGCGTACAACCTCTTCCCAGAGAGTGCCGCCGCAAAGGGCACCGCCGGCAGTCGCGATCAGATCACGCCCGAGGCGATCGCCTTCGCGCACGTAATGCGCGGCGTCTACTGGTAGTCAATCCTTGGTAACCGTGGGGTCACTTTAGGTGCGCCTTATGGGCGCCACGCAGCTACCCGCCTTGGGTTAGACTTGGCCGACGATCCAGTCTGGATCTGGGGATAGGCCGCCTCGGGGGTGGCGAAAACTTATGTCCGCTCCATGCGCGCACACCGGCCTGGGCAATCGAAACGAGCAGAGAAATGGATGTTCTGACCGAACTTTTTGACATGGCGATAGAACAGAGCGAATCTCAACAGATCCCGGCCTTGGAGTACTCAACACGGTCCTCCACAATGGCTGACCTCCTCACCCTTGCCGCCGAGCAGCACGCGACCAACATCGCGCTCAAGCACAAGGTCGGTGAGCAATGGCGCGAGGTTACCTACGCCGAGCTGCTGCCGATCGTGCGTGGAATCTCCAAAGGATTGATCGCCAACGGCATCACTCTCGGCGACAAGGTCGCGATCCTTTCCAACACGCGTCCCGAGTGGACCTACGCCGACTTCGGCGCGCTGTGCGCAGGCGCAACGGTGGCTCCGGTGTACCAGACCAACTCGCCCGAAGAGGTCGAGTACGTGCTCAATCACTCCGAGGCAAAGCTCGTCGTCGTCGAGGATGAAGAGCAGCTCAACAAAATCAAGCGCGTCCGCGATCAGCTGACATTCCTCGAGAAGGTCGTGATCATCGACCCCGATGCCGCCGACCTCGGCGAAGCGATCACGCTCGAAGAGCTCAAGTCGCAGGGTGGGCACATAAGCGACGACGAGTTCGACCAGCGCGTCGAAGCGGTCAAGCCGGACGACCTCTGCACGATCGTCTACACATCGGGCACCACTGGTCCGCCCAAGGGCTGCATGATCACCCACGGCAACTACCGCGCCACCACCACGATGGGCGAGAGCACGTTGATCGGTAACCCGCAGGAGCAGATCTACCTCTTCCTCCCGCTGGCCCATGTGTTTGCGCGACTCGTGCAGTTCGTGTCAGTCGACGTTGGCGCGACGCTGGCCTACTGGCAGAAGGACCCGACGCAAATCATCCCAGACGTGATCGGGCTGCAGCCGGACTCACTTCCTAGCGTCCCGCGCATCTTCGAGAAGCTCTACACGCTTGCCAACAACGTCGCCGACGCCAAGTCGCCAGA
Organism: Solirubrobacterales bacterium; assembly: GCA_016185345.1. Taxonomy (GTDB): domain Bacteria; phylum Actinomycetota; class Thermoleophilia; order Solirubrobacterales; family JACPNS01; genus JACPNS01. The sequence goes on from JACPNS010000022.1 coordinate 19,465, forward strand.
GGAAAAGGCGATGTTCAAGAAGGCGATCGAGGTTGGCGCGCAGGTGCGCGAACTGCAGTCGCAGGGCAAGCCGATCCCAGAGGATCTCCAGAAAATCTTTGATGCAGCGGACGAGCCGGTCTACCAGATGGTCCGCAACCTGTTCGGCGGCAAGATGAAGCGTGCCGTCACCGGGGCGGCGCCGATCGCAGCCGAGATCCTCGAGTTCTTCTTTGCTTGTGGCGTCCCGGTGTTCGAGGGTTACGGCATGACCGAGACCTCCACCCTGGCCACATCGAACAACGCGATCACCGGATACCGCATCGGTTCGGTCGGTAAGCCCGTCCCGGGCTGCAAGGTCAAGATCGCCGACGACGGCGAAATCCTGATCAGCGGCCCGAACATTTTCCAGGGCTACTACAAGGACGACGCGGCAACGGCCGAGACGATCGACCGCGAAGGCTGGCTCCACACCGGCGACCTCGGAATGATCGACGAGGACGGATTTGTCTTCATCACCGGTCGCAAGAAAGACATCATCATCACCGCGGGCGGCAAGAACCTCACGCCGGCCAACTTCGAGAACGCAATGAAGCAGAACCGCTGGGTCTCGCAGGCAGTGATGTTCGGGGACCGTCGCCCGTACCCGGTGGCGCTGCTCACGCTCGACCCCGAGGAATTGCCGGCCCTGGCCGCGCAACTCGAGATCGAGAACGACGACAACATCTACAACAACCCCAAGGTCACCGACCTGATCCAGTCAGTTGTCGATGAGGTGAACACAAAGTTCGCAAACGTCGAGCAGGTCAAGAAAATCCGCATCCTCAACCACGACCTGACGATCGAATCCGGCGAGCTGACCCCGTCGATGAAGGTCAAGCGCAACGTCGTGCACGAGAAGTACGCGGACATCTACGCGGCGATGTACGACAACTAGGAACTCCTAGAGCCCGACTGCCCTGTGATCACCCGACAGGGCAGTCGGACTTTTCTGTCTCATGCGGGAACCGCACCTGTCCTGGCGAAAGGGTGTTGAAGTACCTGTCAGATGCTCCCGACAAGCTCAGAAATGATCTCGCGCCGCATGGCGCTTTTTATTGCCGCAGCCGCGTGCCTGCTTGCGTTGGCGCTCGCACCCGCGCGCGCCGACGCCTCGACACGCACCGACGTCAAGCGCGCCATGAACGCCCTCACAGGCGGAGCCGGCGCCTACGCCTGGAACATCACCGACGGCCGCGCGATTGCAGCCCGCAACGGTTCGACCGGCCGCATCATCGCCTCCAACGCCAAGCTCTTCACTGCGGCGGCGATTCTTTCGCGCTACGGGACCGGCGGCCGCTTCAGCACCAACGTATATGCAGACGGCTCGCTTGCTGGCGGCACGCTGACGGGCGACCTCTACCTCCGCGGCGGCGGCGACCCTCTGTTCGGCAACGCGAGCTTCGTGACAACTGTCTTCGGATCCCGCGCGACACTCGAGCAGCTCGCCCAGAACTTGAAAGCCGCAGGAGTGACGAAGGTCACGGGAACGATCTTCGGCGACGAGAGCGTCTTTGACGCGCGCCGCGGAACGATCTACTCGGCCTTCGCGCGCAATGGAGACATCGGCGGCGCGCTCGGTGGGTTGATGGTGAACAAGGGTTTCATCGGCAATCGCTGGCAGGCGAACCCGCCGGCATTTGCTGCCCAGAGCATGAGCGCCGCACTCAAAGGTGTCGGAATCGCCGTGACCGCGAAGACGGGCATCGCCAAGACGCCCTCCAATGCAAAGCGACTCGCCTACGTCCGCTCACTCCCGACCAGCGCCCTCGTGCGCCAGATGAACAAACCGTCCAACAACTACCTCGCTGAGATGCTCACGAAAGCCTTGGCAATGCCGCCGAGCGCAGCCGACGATGACGAGGACGGCGGGCTGGTGCCGCTGGGCAACACGTCGGCCACCACTGCATCGGGCAGCAGCGTCACGCGCAGGCACGCCGCATCGTTTGGATCACGGGTTCAGCTCGCTGACGGCTCAGGCCTCTCGCGCTCAGACAACGCAGCGCCACGCGAAGTCGTCGATCTGCTCCGCGGTCTGCAGAAGACGGTCGCCTTCACAGATTTCAAGGCCTCACTTCCGATCGCTGGCGTGGACGGCACCCTTGCTCGGCGCATGCGCCGCGGCGCCGCCTACCGCAATTGCTTCGCCAAGACCGGCACGCTGAACAACGTCTCGTCGCTCTCGGGCTACTGCACCACCGTCGGCGGCGACACGGTCGCCTTTTCAATCCTGCAGAACCGCGTTTCGCCGGCTGCGGCGCGCGCGCAGCAGGACCGCGTTGCGGCTCAGCTTGCTGCGCTGAATTAGCCCTCGCCCAAGGCTAACTGGGATATCGAGGCAGCGAGTTCCTTCGGCTTGTCCTCAGCGAGGAACGTCCATCCTCTGCGGATCGGATCGATCCGCGAGTTCGGGAACGCGGCCGCCAGTCCTGATCGCCTGGTCGATTAACGTTCCTGGACATCTGCCTGGAAGCAGAGTTTCAGCGCATCGCGATCATCGACGCGCCTTCCGTGATCGGCCAGCAGGAGGTCATGGAGATCGCGGATCGCTACGGCGGCGCGCTGCTCGAGGCGCTGATCGTCGCGCTGATTGAGGCTGGCAAAATCAAGCCCCTGCCGGTCAAGCCGCTGTCGCCGATGCTCACCGGGGCGTTGATTGACATTATTGGAGGGACTTGCGACATAGGGCGGCGCACTGGCTTACGACGGGCCAGCGAGTAATGCCTTCAGCGCGTCCTCGTCGAGGACCGCAACCCCGAGCCGCTCAGCCTTCTCTAGCTTCGAGCCAGCCTCGGCCCCAGCCACGACGTAATCCGTCTTCTTGCTGACCGAACTGGTCACCCGCCCGCCCGCATCCTCAATCAGTTCTCGCGCGCGATCGCGAGTCATGTTCGGCAATGTGCCGGTGAGCACGAAGGTCTTGTCCTTCAGCGGGCCCTCGGATGATCCCGGCGCGTCACCGACAAGTTGAAGCCCAGAGGCCCGCAAGCGCTCAATCAACTCCCGCTCTTCTGGCTCGGCCAGCTGCTCGGCGATGTTCTCAGCCAGGATCGGCCCGATTCCGTTCGTCTCTGCGATCTGCTCGGTCGTTGCGTCCGCGATCGCGTCAATCGATCCAAACCGCCCTGACAGGTTCTTGGCGTTCACTCCGCCTATCCCATGGATTCCGATCGCAAAGAGCACCCGCCAGAAGGGCTGCTCCTTCGATTGCTCGATCGAGGCCAGCAGAGTGTCCACAGACTTCTCCTTGTAGCCCGGCTTCGTAAGCAGCTCCTCGCGGTGCGAAGCCAGCTCGTAGATGTCTGCGAGCGACTCAAACCAACCCCACTCCAGAAACTGCTGAACCTGCTTCTCGCCCAGCCCGTCGATGTCCATCGCGGCGCGACTGACGAAGTGCTTGAAGTGCTGGAACCGCTGTCCGGGACAGCCGCGGCGGTTGGGGCAGACCGTCCAGTCGCCGTCCTTGACGGTCGGCGTGTCACAGGCCGGGCACGCGCCCGGCGGCGCGGGCAGCTCGGCGCGGCCCTTTCTATTTACCGCCGCTGGCGTCGGGCCAACCACTCGCGGGATCACGTCACCGGCTCGCGTGACGATCACTTCGTCGCCCTCGCGGATGTCCTTGGTGACAAGGTCAACTTCGTTGTGTAACGTCGCGTGCTGAACGATCACGCCCGACACATTCACCGGCTCCATGATTGCCTGCGGCACGAGCCGGCCAGTGCGCCCGACGTTCCAGACGACCTCAAGCAGCGTCGTCTTCTCTTCCATCGGCGGGAACTTCCACGCGATAGCGCCGCGCGGCTCGCGGCCCGAAACACCGGCGCGGCGCATCAAGTTCGTTTCGTTCACCTTGACTACTGCGCCGTCGATCTCGTAGTCCAGCCCCTCGCGGCGCTCCTCCCAGCGGTGGCAGGCCGCGGCTACCTCATCCACGCCAGTCAGGACCTCGAAGTCGTTGACCGGGAATCCCCAATCGCTCAGTTGGTCAAGCTCCTCGGAGTGATTCTCGAAGGCGATCCCATCCAGCGCGCCGACGCCGTAGCCCCATAGCGAGAGCGGCCGCGAGGCAGTCAGCTCAACGTCAATCTGCCGGATCGATCCGGCAGCCGTGTTGCGCGGGTTCGCGTAAGTCGCTTCGCCAGCTTCGGCGCGCTGCTCGTTCAGGGCGTGAAAATCCGAGCGCCTGATGTACACCTCGCCGCGCGCCTCAAATAGCGCCGGCGGAGTCTTCGTCGGCAGCGATCGGGGTACATCGGACATCGTCAGCAGGTTTGCCGTGACGTCCTCGCCAATCACTCCGTTCCCCCGGGTGACCGCTCGCTCGAGTTTGCCGTCGCGGTAGATCAATGAAATCGCGAGACCATCGATCTTCCCCTCAACCACATACTCAAACTGCTCGCGCGTGATCCCCTCCTGACCAAGCCGATTGTGCAGCCGCGTCTCCCAAGCCCGCAGCTCATCCTCGTTGCGAGCGTTGGCCAGGGAGATCATCGGCACCAGGTGCTCGACCTGCGGGAATCGTCCGGCCGGTGCGCCGCCGACCTTCTGCGTCGGGGAATCGGGCGTGACCAGCTCGGGGTGATCGCCCTCGAGCGCGCGGAGCTCGTTGATCAGCTCGTCGTACTGCGCGTCGGTGACTTCGGGCGCGTCCTTCTCGTAGTAGAGCTTGTTGTGATGCGCGAGTTCAGCGCGCAGCTCGGCCACCCGCTCCGAAACCTGCTTTTCTCCTGCTCCGCTCACGTGGGCATTTCTACCAGCCGCGCAGGCGCAGCGATCAGGGGGTCACGACTGGCAGGCCGAGTTATGCGGCCGCTTCGCACTGGCGCTCGTCGTAAAAGATGAAAAACGCAGAGCGTGCCCGGATTGCCGCGGCAACGAGCCGCGCATCAAGCGTGCCTAGATCGCGCAATGGAAACCTGGAAGCTGCGTCGAAGACCTCGCGCGGCATCTCTAAGACCGCGAAGTCCGCCAGCGGCGAGCAGATGGCGCGCGCAAGGGTTTGGTCCCGGCCTCATCGAGCACGCTTACTTCGATACCTCCGTCATGCTCAAGTTGGTGGCACAAGCCGGAAGTTGAGTGGCGGCAATTCATCTTCAATCGGCACGCTACAGCAACATGCCCAGCAGCCTCCCGCAACTTGTCCGCTTCCAATCGGTTCTATCCTCAAGCATTCGGTCCCAGGACGGGACCTCCCCCATGCCCCGAATCCGCTCGGCAACAATCACCCTCCTCTTCGCAATTCTTGCGTTTCCGGCCGCCTCCAGCGCCGCGGGCCATAACGTCACGCAGGTCGCCGCGGAGCAGAATTTCCAGCAGTTCACCGCGGGCGGCGGTTGGTCCTACTTCGGGGATCCACGCGCGGTCGAGACCGGCGGCAAGCGCTTCATCGGCTGGACCACAATGATCGGTCAGGTCCAGGTCTCAGAGCAGGATCAAAAAACTGGCAGGATCAACACCGTCACGCTTGGTCCACGCATGGAAGAGGGCGATGACCATGAGAACCCATCGCTGCTGGTGCGCCCCGACGGCCGGATAACCGCGTTCTACTCGCCGCACTCAGGCCGCCTGCGCCCGAAGAAGCGCAAGTCGCGGCTCTACTACCGGACCACCATCAAGCCCGGCGACATCTCCGAATGGTCTGCCGTGAAGACGATCCCGACAAATACCCGTAATCACCTCGGCTACACGTACCCGAACCCAGTCCCGCTCTCCCGCAACCGCATTTTCCTGACCTGGCGCGGCGGCGACTGGCTGCCCGGAATGGCTGTCCTGACCAACAACAAATGGTCAAAGGCGCGTGGAATGATTTACAGCCCCCACCCCCGCCGCCCATACGTAAAGACCGCCGCGGGAAACAAGGGCACCGTCCTGATCGGCTACAACCAGGACAATCCGCGCCAGACGCCCACCAACACGTACTTCGCCCGTTACATCCCCGGCAAGGGGTATTTCAAGGCCAATGGCCAGAGGATCACCGGACCGTCCGCACGGATCCCGTCACAGAAGGGCGACCTGGTCGCCACCAACAAGCCCGCTGGTCGCAATTGGGTGATGGACGTCGCGGAGACCAATAGCGGCGCACCTGTCGTGCTCTATGCCGCGGGAGACCGCTTCAAGGAGATGTTCTTCTACATCGCACGCTATGAGGCCGGTCGCTGGGTGCGTACGCAGATCGTCGGCAGCGGGTTCGACGGCAAGACGCTGATCCCGCCGAACTTCAATTACTACCCCTCTGCCGGAGCAAGTCTTGACCACAACAAGCCGAGCGTCGTCTACCTATCTCGGGCCGTCGGCGCGACGCTGAACATGCGCGTCGAAACCTGGGCGCTGCAAGAACCGGGCAATCTCGCTTCTGGCTGGGACGTCACGCGCAACAGCCCGCCCGACATGGACTGCTACCGGCCCGTGGGCATTCGCGGCGGTCGCACGGGTGACGTCGCGATGATGTGCGGCTACTACTTCAGCTGGCTGAATTTCCAGACCGGGATCTACTTGGCCACGCCAAAGTCGACCGACGACTGAAGGTCCGCCGTTGCCAATGCTTCGAGCTGGCGATGACTGGTCAGCTCAAAATGAACTGGCGTAACCGCTATGTCGCCCTCGGCGATCGCCTCGAAGTCTGTGCCGTCGGCGTCAACGTAGGACGGATCGTCGCCGTAGATGCGGTAGCGAATGCGCGCGCCTTCCTCTGACTTCTTCTCAAGACGGTCGCGGTAGATCCGTTTGCCGAGGGTGCAGACGCGAACGCCGCCGATCTCGCCGGCAGGCACGTTCACGTTCAGCAACGTGCCCTTGTCAACGGGAAGATCGTCCCAGCGCTCCACGAGGCCAGCGGCAAAGCGCGCCCCAGCATCGAAATCGAGTTCGCCACCAAAGCTCCAACCCATCTCCCCGCGAACTGCCTGCTGCGAAACCGCGACTGCCGGGATGTCGAGGATCACGCCTTCGAAGGCCGCGGCGACGGTGCCGCTGTAGGTGATGTCGTCGCCCAGGTTGGCGCCGTGGTTGATTCCAGAGACGATCAGCTCGGGCGTGAAATCCAAAAGGCCGAGCGTTGCGAAGCGAACGCAGTCAACCGGCGTGCCGTCAGTCTGGTAACCGAAGGTGCCATCGCCGAACTCGACCTTTTCGACGTAGAGCGGGTCACGCGTGGTGATTCCGCGGCCGATCGCGCTGCGGTTGGAATCTGGTGCGATTACGGCAAGTTCAATGCCGGGCACCTTGAGCAGCGCGTGGCGGAATGCGTGCAGGCCAGCTGCCTGGATTCCGTCGTCGTTTGTGAGCAAAACCTTCATCAGGCAATAATCCTACGTGGCGTCGCCAAAACCCACCGAAGCGAGGTACAGGCCGTGCGCAGGCGCAGTCCCGCCGCCCTCTGCACGAGGCGCTCCGTCAAGTAACCGAGCAAAATCTTCGATCGGTCGCGCGCGCCGCGCAACGTCAATCTGGATGGAGACCAGGCTGCGCACCATCCTGCGCGTGAACTTGTCGCCCTCGATCCAGAACTCGAGCAACCGCTCGCCCTGGACCCACTCGGCGCGGCGCACGGTGCGCCTGTAGTGCTCATAGGGCTGCTGTGCGAGCGTGAACGCCTCGAAGTCGTGCTGACCGAGCAGAAGCTCTGCGCAGGCGTTCAGGAGGGCCTGGTCGAGCCGATACGCACACCAGAGCACCCGACCACGCATCAGAGCGGGTCTTTCGCGGTGATTCCAGAGGCGATAGCAATAGGTGCGCGAAGTCGCGTCCGAGCGAGCGTCGAACGACTCATCCGCTTCTTCACTGGAGAGAACGGCGATGTCATCGGGCAGCAGAGCGTTGATCGATCGCACGTTTGCGGGGTCGCCCGGGTGCGAGGCAACCTGAGCCCATGCGTGTACACCAGCGTCGGTACGCCCGGCGACCGTGAGCCTGGTCTCTTCCCGCCGCACGATCTGGAGAGCCGTCTCCAGCTCTTGCTGAATAGTGCGTACTCCGGGCTGCTTGGCCCACCCGCGGAAATCGGTTCCGTCGTATTCGATGGTCAGTCTTGTTGTCACTGGACCGAAGATTCTTGCGGATTGATGTGTTTATCTGTCAAGGATCGATACCCCCCAGTGTCGAACAACGAGTGGACCAAGGGATCCAGCCCCGGAACCCAAGGTGTCGCGACAACGCCCACATTGCAGTCTGCCCCGCACATTCCCCGGACCCCGGCGCGCCTCTGCGCAGCCGCAGCGCTCGCGTTGACCGCCCTCTGTGCTTTTGCTTCAACCTCTGAGGCCGGGATCTACGGTTCGACGCCCGTGAGCATCTCTTCCGGCGTCGGGCGAGCTGCGCCAAATGGCAGCTCGGGTGAGCCAGCGGTATCGGGCGACAACCGCGCCGTGCGCTTCGTCGCATACTCGTCCTACGCCTCAAACCTCGTGAGCGGCGACAGCAACGGTCTGCGCGATGTCTTCGTTTGGTTTCGTCCAACCAACCGTGTGCCGCGATCGCTGCGCTCAGGGCGCCTTCAGCTCGTGAGCGTGGGCAAGTCGGGTCAAGCCAACGGCGACTCAAGCAATCCATCTGTTGACGGCTCGATGATCAACCGCCCCCGATGCGTGGCATTTCAATCCAGGGCGACCAACCTTTCCGGCAAAGACGCAGTCCCAGACAGCGACGTGTACGTGCGCGACCTGCGCCGCAAGCGCACAGTCCTCGTCTCGAACGGCATCACCGGTGATGCTGTCAACCCGTCGATCGCGGGAAACTGCAAGAAGGTCCTGTTCGAGTCCGGCGGCAGGATCTACTGGTCCCGGGTCGGTGCCGGAGCCCCGCGCTCGCTCGGCAGAGGCAACTCCCCGCGCTATTCGCGAGACGGCAAATCGATCGCCTATGTGAACGCCGGCAATGTCGTCTACCGCCGCGGCGGATTCAGCAAAACGCTTGGCCCCGGCAGCGATCCGCGGGTGTCCGACTACGCCAGCTCATACGGCTGGGCTGTTGCGTACAACTCCGACGGCAACGTCAAGGTAGGAATCATCAATCGCGGCCGCAAGTCGATTCAGACCGCCGCCCGCAACGCAGTCGTCGGCGGCGTCACCTCGAGAGCCGCGCATCGCGGTATCGTCGTATGGGCCCGCAGCAAGGCGCTCTACTACTTGAATCGCAACACAGGTAATTCCGACGATCTCGCCTACGGGCATTCTCAGATCATCGAGATCGACTCCAGCGCCCGAGCGAACCTGATCGCGTTTGCCGCCGCGGGCGGCCAGTCCTTCATCGACGCCCGCGGCAACGGCACCAAGAGCGTCTACGTGAAGTGGCTGCCGAAATAGCCAACGCCCCGTCGCACGCCTGAGCCGTTAACGATCGAAGGCCCCACCTTGCGGTGAGACCTTCGAAAAGTCTGACTATCTGAAGCTCTGAGCGCTAGACGATTTCCAGCTTAAACAAGCTCCAAGTAAACCATCTCGGTCGAGTCCGAGCGACGCGGTCCAAGCTTCAGGATGCGCGTGTAGCCACCCGGACGGTCTGCGTAACGCGGAGCAACCTCTTCGAACAACTTGTGCACGATGAACTTGTCGTTGCCGAGCGCAGCCAGAGCCTGACGACGCGCGTGCAGGTCGCCCTGCTTGGCGAGGGTGATGATCTTCTCCAGTTCGGGCTTGACTGCCTTGGCCTTGGCCTCGGTCGTCTTGATCCGCTCGTGGTCGATCGTCTCCTTGATCAGGTTCGCGAACAGCGCCTTGCGGTGTGCTGCGTCGCGGGAGAGCTTGTTGCGTTTCTTGTTGTGGCGCATAATTCAGGTCCAGAGAGTAGAAGGACTAACCCTTGAGGGCCAGTCCACGGTCGGCGAGAACGTCAACGACTTCCTGGATGCTCTTGCGCCCGAAGTTCGGGATCGCTGCAAGCTCGGCTTCGCTGCGCTCGAGCAGCTGGCCGACAGTCTGGATGCCGCCACGCTTAAGGCAGTTGTAAGAACGGACGCCCAGGTCGAGCTCCTCGATCAGGATGTCGTCGGGGCCGCCAGCTTCCGGCAGGCCTCCGCCGATTTCCTCGGCCTCTTCGAGCTCGCCGCGAAGCGCTGCGACGGTCATCTCATCAGTGAAGATTGCGAGGGTCTTGATCAGGATCTCTGAAGCCTCGCGAAGTGCGGCGTCGGGCTCGACTGAGCCGTCGGTCTCGACCTCGATGGTGAGCTTGTCGTAGTCAGTGCGCTGACCAACACGAGCGCCTTCGACGCTGTAGCTGACGCGCTTGACGGGCGAGAAGATCGAGTCGATCGGAATAACACCGATCGGCTGGTCTGAGGTCTTGTTCTCTTCGGCCGGTGCGTAACCGCGACCGCGACCGATCGTGAGGTACATCTCGAGCTTGGACTTCTTCTCGAGGGTCGCGAGGTGCGCGTTGGGGTTGAGGATCTCTATACCTGCGGGCAGGTCGATGTCCTTGGCCTTGACCTCACCGGGACCGGTGAAGACGAGGGGTGCCTCGACTTCGGTGGCGTCCGAGTGGACCTTTGCGACGAGCGACTTCAGGTTGAGGACGATGTCGGTGACATCTTCCTTCACACCCTGGATCGTCGAGAACTCGTGGGCAACGCCCTCGATTCGCAGACTCGTCACGGCAGCGCCGGCGAGCGATGAGAGCATGACGCGACGTAGCGCGCTGCCAAATGTGTAGCCAAATCCACGGTCCAGCGGTTCGATCGTAAAGACACCACGGTTGCCTTCGATCTGCTGGGCGGAAATGCGAGGAGTCTGGAATTCAAGCATCGGAACCCTTTTTCTTCTTGGTCTTGGTCGACAGCCGTCCAAGCTTTCGCTTGGCGGCGCGTTCGGGGGATTGTTACTTCGAGTAAAGCTCGACGATCAACTGCTCCTGGACCGGCGTGGTGATCTCACCACGGTCGGGCAGGCGCAGGATGCGTGCGGTCAACGCGTCGTGGTCGGCCTGAAGCCAGGCCGGCACACTTGTGATCATCGCGGTTGCTTCCGTGATGACTTCCTTCGCAGTTGACTTGTCCGAAAGGGAAATTACGTCCCCTTCACGGACTTGGAAGCTTGGGATGTCCACGCGCTGACCGTTGATCAGCCAGTGACCGTGATTGATCATCTGACGAGCCTGGCGACGCGAAGCGGCGAAGCCGAGGCGGACGAGCACGTTGTCGAAGCGGCACTCGAGGATGCGCAGGAGGTTCTCTCCGGTGACACCCTTCTGGCGGCTTGCGCGGACGTAGTAGGCGCGGAACTGCTTCTCCAGGATCTGGTAGAAACGGCGCGCCTTCTGCTTCTCGCGCAGCTGCAGGCGGTACTCGCTCTGACGCTGACGCGTGAGGCCGTGCTGCCCTGGCGGGTAGTTGCGGCGGTCAACGCCGCACTTGTCCGTATAACAACGCGAACCCTTGAGGTAGAGCTTCTCGCCTTCGCGGCGGCAAAGCTTGCACTGTGAACCTGTATCGCGAGCCATTAGAGACGCACCATCCTTAAAGGCGCCGACGCTTGCGCGGACGGCATCCGTTGTGGGCCTGGGGGGTGACGTCCTTGACGCCAACGACCTCGAGGCCGGCGCTCTGCAGCGAGCGGATCGCGGTCTCGCGGCCGGAGCCGGGACCCTTGACGAAAACTTCGACCTTTGCGAGGCCGTGTTCCATACCCTTGCGGGCGGCCGACTCAGCGGTGACCTGCGCGGCGAACGGCGTGGACTTACGCGAACCCTTGAAGCCGACGGTGCCGGCTGACTCCCAAGCAATGACATTGCCCGAGCGGTCGGTGAGGGAAACGATCGTGTTGTTGAAGCTGGCCTTGATGTGGGCCTGGCCGAACGGAACGTTCTTCTTTACTTTGCGACGGCCTGTACGGCCCTTCTTAGCGTCAGCCATGGGCTACTTGGAAGCCATTCTTATTTAGAAACTTTCTTCTTGTTGGCGATCTGGGCCTTACGCGGGCCCTTGCGAGTGCGAGCGTTGGTCTTGGTGCGCTGCCCGCGGACCGTGAGGCCTCGACGATGACGGAGGCCACGGTAGGCGCCGATCTCCATCAGGCGCTTGATGTCCTGTGAGCGCTCGCGGCGAAGGTCACCTTCAACAGTGAGCTCTTCGTCGATCGCGTCACGAAGCTTGATGACCTCGTCTTCGGTGAGGTCGCGGACGAAAGTGTCACGGCTGATCGAGGCGTTGTCGAGCAACTTCTGCGAGGTCGACTGGCCGATCCCATAAATATAGGTCAGTCCGATTTCTACGCGCTTGTTCAGCGGGATGTTTACGCCTGAAATACGAGCCATTAGTTCCTACTACCTAGCCTTGACGCTGCTTGTGGCGCTTGTTTGTGCAGATCACGTGAACGGTCCCGCGACGTCGAATGACGCGGCACTTTTCGCAGATCGGTTTTACTGAAGCTCGAACCTTCACGGCACAGGCCCTCTCACAAGGCGGACACTCGCTTTGAGTGAAAATCGTGTTTTTGAACAGCAAAGAATTGCGTCAGAACCCAAGCATCGGAAGCCGGAAGTCATGCGAAGCATGGGCTGTCCGTTAGGGCTCAGAAGCGCGACGCCGAATGTTAGCACGGGCACGGGAACGCGCGCAGCGCTACCGCCAGACGTCAATCAGGTCGTGCCACGGAGTCAAAATCCGCGGACCGTCTTCTGTGATCGCGACCGTGAACTCGAAGTGCGCGGTGAGCGATCCATCTGCAGAATACACCGACCAGTTGTCGTCGCCGACAAATATTTCCGGCTTTCCAGCGTTGACCATCGGCTCTATTGCGATCACCATTCCGGCCTGCAGCTCAGGGCCAGAGCCGGGGACGCCGTAATTGGGCACCTGAGGCTCTTCGTGCATCTGACGCCCCACCCCGTGGCCGATCAGTTCGCGGATGACCGAGAAGCCGGCGTCTTCGACGCGCTTTTCGACCGCGTGGCCGACGTCGCCGAGGTGATTCCCGACCCGGCACTGCTCAACGGAGTCAAAAAGGGACTGCTTGGTGGTCTCCATCAGGCTGTCGGCAATCGCGTTCGACTCACCGCCCACCGGCATCGTGACCGCGCCGTCGGAAACCCATCCGCCGAGCGTCACGCCGATGTCGATGCAGAGCGTGTCGCCGGCCTCGAGCACTTCTGGGCCGGGGATGCCGTGGACGACCATGTCGTTGTTGGAGATGCAGATCGATCCCGGGAAGCCGCGGAAGCCCTTGAAGGTCGGGATCCCGCCGTTCTCGCGGATGAACTTCTCGACTGCGGTGTCGACTTCTTTAGTCGTGGCGCCGGGTTTGGCAGTCTCGACGGCGACCTGCATGGCACCAACGTGAACCTTGCCGGAGGCGGCCATCTGATCGAGCTGCTCGGGAGTCTTGAGATTGATCACTTCGTTCGAGTACATCGCTTGATCAGAGCGCGTCTTCGAGCCGAACGGTCGCGACGAGTGCACGAATATGGCGATACACCTCGTCGGGCTCGCGGGTGCCGTCGATGCGTCTGACCAGGGCCTTGTTCTCGGAGTTCTGGCTCTCGTAGAAGCCGATCACCGGTGAGGTCTGGTCGTGGTAGACCTTCAGGCGGTTGGCGATCGTCTCGGGCTTGTCGTCATCGCGCTGAATCAGCTTGGTTCCATCGATGTCGTCGACTCCCTCGTGCTTGGGCGGGTCGTACTTGATGTGGTAGGTGCGGCCGGTCGTCGGGTTGACGCGGCGACCTGAAAGTCGGTCGATCAGTTCTTCATCGGGCACTTCGATGACCATCACGGCGGTCAGCTTGCGACCGGACTCCGTCAGGCCCACATCAAGCGCCTCGGCCTGCGGGACGGTGCGCGGGAAGCCGTCAAGTATGAAGCCGTGCTCTGCGTCGGGCAGCTTGAGCCGCGCGGTGATCAGGTCAACGACGAGTTCGTCCGGGAGCAACTCGCCCTTGTCCATGTACTCCTTGGCCTTGACGCCAAGCTCGGTGCCCTCTTTGACGTTCTCGCGCAGGATGTCGCCGACCGAGATGAACGGCAGCGAGAAGTCCTTGACGAGGCGAGACGCCTGAGTTCCTTTGCCAGCGCCGGGCGGTCCAACTAGTACGAGGTTGAGTTCGGCGGGCATTGGGCGAGGACATTAACAGGCACCCCTCACCGGTTTTACGCATGCGCGAACGCAAGTAAGCGCTTTTCTGCCCCAACATACGTCCTGCCGACTCTCGGCAAGACGTATGTTGGGGCAAGATCTGGCTTAGGTATGCGAAGCCGCCTCAGAGCAACCAGCCCCAAGCGCTAGCGCCCCAGCGCGAAGAGCACCGAACCACAAACCCGGACATCACCCCATCGCCGCCATCAACATGGCAAGCCAAGGGCAACAGCCAAGAGCTAGTTCAAGAACCCTTCGTAGTTACGCATCTGCAACTGAGCCTCGAGCTGCTTCATCGTGTCCAGCGCAACGCCGACGGTGATCAGGATCGACGTACCGCCGAAGAAGAAGCCGGCTCCAGTCTGGTTGATCAGGATCAGCGGGAACGCGGCAACCGCAGCCAGGTACAGAGCACCCGGGAAGGTCAGTCGAGCGAGTATTCGGTCCAGGTACTCGGCGGTGGGTAACCCCGGCCTCACTCCCGGAATGAACCCGCCGTACTTTTTCAGGTTGTCTGCCTGCTCCCGCGGGTTGAAGGTGACCGCTGTATAGAAATAGGTGAACATGACGATGAAGAAGGACTCACCGACGATATAGGCGGTGCCGTTCGGACTGAAGAAGTTGGCAACGTCTTGGGCCCACGGCTGCTGGATCAGCGTTGCGATGGTCGGCGGAAAGGCCATGATCGAGGCGGCGAAGATGATCGGAATTACGCCCGCCATATTGACGCGGAGCGGCAGGTATGTCGATCCACCCTGCGTCATTTTTCGGCCGATCTGGCGCTTGGCGTATTGCACTGGGATGCGGCGCTGGCCTTCCTGAATGAAGACCACAGCGACGATCACGCCCAGAGCGATGAAGGGCATCATCAACTTGAATATTTGATCGGTGCTGTTCCACCAGGTCGAGACGCCGCCGGGAAGCCCGGAAACGATCGAGGCAAAAATCAAAAGAGAAATGCCGTTGCCGATACCACGTTGCGTGATCAGCTCACCGATCCACATCAGGAGGACCGTTCCGGCGGTCAGACACAGAGTGATTAGCAATAGGTTGCCAAAGCGGCCGTTGGTTATGACGGACGGGTTCTGACCCTTGAAGAGCGCGACGTAACCGACTGCCTGAGCTGCCGCCAGTGCAACTGTCAGATAGCGCGTGTACTGCGTGATCTTCTGTTGGCCGACTTCGCCTTCGCGAGCGAGCTGCTCGAGCGTCGGTGAGACCACGGTCATCAGCTGAAGGATGATCGAGGCGGTGATGTACGGCATGATGCCCAGCGCGAAGAGCGATAGGCGAGAAAGGCTGCCGCCTGAGAAGAGGTTCAGGAAGCCGAGGATGCTGCTCGTGTCGAACTGATTCTGGAATTCTTTGAGCGCCGTGACGTCTACGCCCGGTGAGGGGACGTATGAACCGACACGGTAAATCAGAAGCATTGCGGCGACAAAGCCGATCTTCTTCCGGATCTCCGGTGTGCGAAATGCGTTAGCGAGAGTCTGAACCATTATCGAAGTGCCCTCCCCCAGGCACCACGGCAGAAGCTAGTCAATTGTCTTGCAGGTGCCGCCAGCGGCTTCGATCTTGCGCTGCGCTTCGGCCGAGAACTTCGCGGCCGTCACGTCGAGCTTGACGTCGATCTCACCGCGACCGAGAACCTTGATCGCGATGTTCTTGCGAGTTGCCAGACCCTTGGCTGCCAGCGTTTCGGCGTTCACCTCGTCGCCGGCCTTGAACAAGCGGGCGAGGTCGTCGACGTTGACGGGCTGGGTCGCCGTACGGAACGGCTCGACCGGCATTGAAGTCTTCTTGGTCGCACCACGCAGCTTGCGCATGCGTACGGCGATAGGGGTCTGACCACCTTCATAGTGCGGACCGGGCTTGCCACCCGAACGCGAACCCTGACCTTTGTGACCACGGCCGGAGGTCTTGCCCATGCCCGAACCGTGACCACGGCCGACGCGCTTACGCGGACGGTCCTGCTGGGCGGACGGACTCAAATTGTGTGTGCCGACAACGAGGTCGTCAGCCTTTTTGTCGGTCTTCTCGGCGTCAGCCATCTTCCTACTCCTCCACCGTGATGAGGTGGCGCACGCGATGAAGCATGCCGCGAATTTCCGGCGAGTCCTTCACTTCATTGGTGCTGTCGATCTTTCCAAGTTTAAGTGAACGCAATGTCTCGCGCTGGGCGTGATTCGCGCCGTTCTTGCTTTTGACCTGCTTGATCTTGATTGTGTCGGCCATCTTTATGAGCTCTCCTCGGGAGCTGTCTCAGAGGCTGCTTCAACGCCTGCCGGGTCGACGACGGCTTCTTCGCCGGGCGCCTCCACGGACTCTTCGGTTGCGGGGGAGCCTGCCGTGGCGTCGGCAATTTCGGCCTCGGCGGCTGCGCCGGACTCGGCCTTCACGCCTTCGGAGCCGACCTCTGCGCCAGCCGAGGCAGCTGCGGCGGCAACTTCTTCCTGCGCAGCTTGCTGCTCGGCGGCGTTCTCGATCGCAGCTTCGGCCGGAGACGCTGCTGCTTCAGGCGCCGCTTCGACTTCGTCCTCGATGTTCTTGGCCTGCGGCTTCTCGATGCCGAGCACGTCGTGAACCGTGAGTCCACGCGCCTTTGCGACATCTTCCGGACGGCGCAGTGACTGCAGCGCGTCAACGGTTGCCTTAACAAGGTTGATCGGGTTCTGCGAACCCAGCGACTTGGCGAGAATGTCGTGCACGCCGGCGAGCTCGAGGACGGCGCGGACACCCCCACCGGCGATAACACCGGTACCGGTTGATGCCGGCCTGAGCATGACCTGACCCGCACCGAAGCGGCCGAGCGCCTTGTGCGTGATCGTCGACTTGTACTTCGGCACTTCGAAGAGGTTCTTCTTTGCCTGCTCGACGCCCTTCTGGATCGCGATCGGCACTTCGTTCGCCTTGCCGTATCCGATGCCGACGATCGACTTCTCGTCGCCCACGACAACGAGAGCCGTGAAGGAGAAGCGTCGACCACCCTTGACCACTTTGGCCACGCGGTTGATGTCGACGACACGCTCCTGGAGGTCGAGTCCGTCGGATGAAACATTGGTGATGCGGTGATTTACAGCCATGAAGTCTTTCTCGAAGTCCTTAAATTCTTAGAAACCCACTGTTAGACGGTCAGCCCGCCCTCGCGGATGCCTTCTGCGAATGCCTTGACACGTCCGTGGTACAAAAAGCCGTTGCGGTCGAATACCGCGCTGTCAATGCCGGCGGCCTTGACACGCTCGGCCAGCACTTCGCCAGCCTTTGTTGCCTGCTCGGTGCCCGACAGCTTGCGAAGGTCTGCTTCGGTCCAGTTGACTGAAGCGAGAGTCTTGCCAGCGACGTCGTCGATCACCTGGGCAGAGACGCCGCGGTTCGAACGGACCACGGAAATACGCGGACGCTCGGCGGTGCCTGAAATCTTTGCGCGCACGCGGCGCTTGCGACGCGTGCGACGTGTGTTCTTGAGGCGCGTAGCTGTCTGACTCATGCGCGCTTACCAACCTTCCTCTGGACGTGCTCGCCCTTGTAACGAATGCCCTTGCCCTTGTACGGCTCCGGCGGACGCGTCTTGCGGATGCGGGCGGCGATTTCGCCGACGGCCTGCTTGTCCGCGCCAGACACGATCACCTGGGTGGGCTGCGGGGTCTCGATCGTGACGCCCTCGGGCGGCTCGATCAGGACCGGGTGTGAAAAACCGACCAGGAGCTCGATGTTCTTGCCCTTCATCGAGGCGCGGTAACCGACGCCCTGAATCTCGAGTTCCTTGGAGTATCCGTTGGCGCAGTTGTTGACCATGTTGGCCACCAGTGCGCGAACGAGACCGTGCGCCGACTTGTGCTCCTTGGAGTCAGACGGACGCGTGACGATCAAAGTGTTGTCGTTGAGCTCGACGAGAATCGCCGGGTCGAAGGACTGCGATAGCTCGCCCTTAGGTCCCTTGACGGAAACGTTGCCCTTTTCGAGTTCGATTGCGATGCCCTCGGGGATCGGAATCGGCTGTACGCCAATACGACTCACGGCTACCAGACCTCCGCCCAGATCTCGCCACCGAGGCCCTTCTTCGTTGCCTCGTGGCCAGTCATGATTCCGCCGCTGGTGGACATGATGGTCGTGCCCATGCCTCCGAGAACGCGCGGGATGTCCTTCTTGGCCACGAACACGCGGCGACCAGGCTTACTGATGCGCTTGAGGCCGGAAAGGACGGGGCGACGGTCGTCGTCGTAACGCAGACGCACGGTCAGGTCGTCGCCAGGGACTTCCTTGGACGGCGCGGTTGCGAACTCTGCGATGTATCCCTGTTCTTTCAGCACACGGGCGATCTCAACCTTCGTCTTTGAAGCCGGAAGGGTGATCTGGTCGTGGCCCACCATCAGCGCGTTGCGGATGCGGGTGAGGAAATCTGCGATTGGGTCGTTGTTCATAATTTTGTTACCAGCTCGACTTGGTCATGCCGGGGATGTAGCCTTGGTGAGCGAGTTCGCGCAGGCAGATACGGCAGACGCCGAACTTGCGGTAGACCGAACGCGGTCGGCCGCACTTGGTGCAGCGCGTGTACTCGCGGGAGGAGTACTTCTGCGGACGGGACTGCTTGACCTTGAGTGATGTCTTTGCCATATAAAAACGTGCTTTCTAATTGTTACGCCGCGACAGCCTCAGGCTGCGACTGCTCGATCTTCTTGAACGGGAAGCCGAACGCGTCGAGCAGTGCCTTGGCCTGCTTGTCGTTGGCCGCGGAAGTGGTGATGATGACGTCGAGACCACGTGTCTGGTCGATCTCGTCGTAGTCGATCTCCGGGAAAATGATCTGTTCCTTGATGCCCATCGCGTAGTTGCCGCGCCCGTCGAATGACTTCGGGTTGAGCCCGCGGAAGTCGCGGACACGCGGAATCGCGATTGAGATCAGGCGGTCAAGAAACTCGTACATGCGGGCGTCGCGCAGGGTGACTGCAACACCGACGGGCATGCCGTCGCGCAGCTTGTAGGTTGCGATCGACTTGCGGGCGCGGCGCACATTGGGGTGCTGGCCAGCAATGTCGGCAAGCTGGCCCTGCGCGGCTGCGAGGAGCTTCTTGTCCTGCTTGGCGTCTCCGACACCCATGTTCAGCGTGATCTTCTCGATACGCGGAACCATCATGATGTTCGGAAGTCCGAGCTGCTCCTTGAGCGCAGGACGCATCTCCTCGAAGTACTTGACTTTGAGTCGCGCCGGCGGTGCGGGCTTGGCTGTTGTGTTGTTTTCTGCGTCTGCGTGCATGTTCAATCGTTACGTAAGTGGATTTATGGGCTCTAGTCGAGCTTCTGACCGGAGCGTGCTGCGCGGCGGGAACGAATGCCGTCTTCTCGGACAATGCGGACACGCGTGGCCTTGTTGTCCTTCGGGTCGACGAGGGCGACGTTCGAAACGTGGATCGGACCCTCGCGCTCGATGATACCGCCTGTCTGATTGCCGCCCTGGTTTGCGTTGCGCATCTGGGCGACACGGTTGCTGACCTTCTGGACCATCGCGCCTTCGACGTAGACCTTGTTCTTTTCGTGGTCCACGCGAATGATCTCGCCAACGTGGCCCTTGCTCTTGCCGGAAAGCACGATTACTCGGTCTCCGCGGCGGATCTTCTTGGATCCGTCGTTGCGCTGGTAGCTCTTGAATTTCTTGGCCATGTTTAGAGCACCTCCGGTGCGAGCGAGATGATCTTCATGAAGTTGCGGTCACGCAGCTCACGGGCAACCGGTCCGAAGATACGGGTACCACGCGGGTTGTTCTGCGCGTCGATGATGACGGCGGCGTTCTCGTCGAAAGAAATGTACGTGCCATCGTCGCGGCCGAATTCCTTCTTCGTGCGAACGACTACGGCCGTGACGACCTCGCCCTTCTTGACCGTGCCGTTCGGCGCAGCCTGCTTGACCGTCGCGGTGATCGTGTCGCCCACGCCTGCGTAACGACGGCGGCTGCCGCCCTTGACGCGAATGCAGAGGATTTCACGAGCGCCGGTGTTGTCAGCGATCTTCAAGCGGGATTCGTTCTGGATCACAGTGTTTTCTCCATAACTACCTTGCACGCTCCACAACTTCGACCAGGCGCCAGCGCTTGGTCTTGGAGAGCGGGCGCGACTCGATCACGCGGACGACATCGCCCTCGTTTGCATCGTTGGTTGCGTCGTGCGCGGTCAGCTTCTTGGTGTGGCGGACGACCTTCTTGTACATACGGTGCGATTCCTGGACGTCAATTGCAACCGTGATCGTCTTGTCGGTCTTGCTTGACACGACAGTGCCCTGCTGAATCTTCTTCGTGCCCGGCTCGGTGACCGTCGCCGGCGTGCCCTCGCGGGGACCAGCAGCCTTGTGTGCTTCGCGCAACTTGGCGCGGTGGGCACGACGCTGCACGGCCTTCTTCTTGCGGTGGACGTCACGCTGCGCGCGGCGCTCCTCAAGTGTGCCCGTGTACTTGGGACGACGGTTCTTGTGCGACTTGGCGCGCTTACGACGCTCCTTCGGGGGCAGGACCTCTTCGGGCTCCGCCGCTTCTTCAGGCGAAGCACCATCGGCGTCAACAGAAGCGGCAGAGGACTCTTCGCCCGCAGGCGTGTCAGCCGAGGACGAAGAGTCCTCTGCCGCGTTCTCCACAGCCTCGTCGACTGTTTCTTCTACGTTGTTGTCTTTTTCATCAGCCACGCTGAATCTCACTGTTCACGTCGAGATTGCGCTGGTTTGCGATCGTCAGACCGCGGGCCAGCGCCCTCTTTGCTTCTTTGATCGAGGAGGTGTTCTCGAGCTCGCCCGTCGCGTGACGGAAGCGCAGGTTGAACAATTCCTCGCGGGCATCCTTGATGTAGTGGACGAGCTGGTCGTCCTTCATCTCGGCAATGTCTTTTGTTGCTACTTGGGCCATTAGTTCTGCTCCTGGCCTTCGCGGACTACAAACTTGGTCTTGACCGGAAGCTTCGCTGCTGCCAGCTGCATCGCCTCACGGGCGAGTTCTTCGCTGACTCCGGACATCTCGAACATCACGCGTCCGGGCTTGACGACTGCGACCCAACCGTCGGGCGAACCCTTACCGGAACCCATGCGGGTCTCGGCCGGCTTCTTGGTGGTGGGCTTGTCCGGGAAGATCGTGATCCAGACCTTTCCACCACGCTTGATGTGACGGGTCATCGCAATACGAGCCGCTTCGATCTGCCGGTTGGTGATCCAGCCGCGGTCGATCGTCTTCAGGCCGTACTCGCCGAAGTTCACGGTCGTGCCACCACGCGAGTTTCCGGCCATGCGGCCACGGTGGTGCTTGCGGTACTTGGTGCGCTTTGGGCTAAGCATCTGTCTTCACCTCTGCGGGTGCTGCTGCGGGAGCGTCTGCTGCAGGAGCTGCCGGTGCTGCGGGAGTTGACTGGGGGCGTCCGCCACCCGACTGTCCACCAGCACTGCCGCCTTGTCCGCCGGGTCCACGTCCGCCTTGGCCACCGCGTCCTCCGCCGCCTTGGCCACCACGGCCGCCACCTGGGCCGCCACGTCCGCCTCCCGGTCCGCCGCGGCCTCCGCCGCCACGTCCGCCGCCACGACCGTCGCGTCCACCGCGTCCGCGGTTGTCGCGGTCGCCAGCAGGTGCCGGTGCGTCGATCTCGGTGAGGTCGGATTCAAATCCCTTGGGCATGATTTCGCCCTTGTTGACCCAGCACTTCACGCCGATCGGTCCGAACGTGGTGCGGGCTTCCCAGAAGCCATAGTCGATGTCCGCGCGGATCGTGTGCAGCGGCACGCGACCGTCGTGGTACATCTCGGTGCGGGCCATTTCTGAACCGCCGAGACGACCGGAAACCTGGATCTTGACGCCCTTGGCGCCAGAGCGCATTGCGCTGGTGAGCGCGCGCTTCATTGCGCGGCGGAAGGCAACGCGGTTCTCAAGCTGCTCGGCGACTGACTGCGCGACGAGCATGGCGTCCAGTTCAGGGCGCTTGACCTCGAGGATGTTGACCTTGACCGACTTGTCGGTGAGCTTGTGCAGGTCGCGGCGAAGTGCATCGACTTCTGAACCGCTCTTGCCGATCACGATGCCCGGGCGCGCCGTGTGAATGTTCACGGTGACCTCTGTGGCGTTCTTCTTGATCGTGATCTTGGACAGACCGGCGTGAGCCAGACGGCCGAAGATGTGTTCGCGGATGTGGACGTCTTCGATCAGGTACTCAGCGAAGTTCTTCTCGTTGAACCAGTTGGACTTCCAGTCGTGGATGTATCCCACGCGCATTGCTTCTGGGTGGACTTTCTGACCCATGGTTAGGCCACCACCTTTCTGGTCTTCTTGAGTTCCGACATCTTTTTGAGTTCCTTAGCGGGGACATCGCTGACGACCACGGTGATGTGGCTCGTGCGCTTGAGGATCTGCGTTGCGCGACCCTTTGCGCGCGGGCGCCAACGCTTGAGCGTCGGTCCCTCGTCTACGAATGCCTTGACGATGTGCAAGTTGTCCACGTCGAGCTCGTGGTTGTGCTCGGCGTTGGCGACAGCCGACTCGAGCACCTTCGCGACGTCACGGCCAACGTGACGGGCGGTGAACTGGAGGAAGATACGCGCGTCCTCGACCGATGAGTCGCGGATGTGGTCAACGACCAGGCGCGACTTGCGCGGTGACGAGCGGACGTAGCGCGCCGTTGCGCGGACAAACGTGGGCTCGACGTTGACCGGCTCCTTGGGAGCGGCCTTCTTGGCGGCAGGCTTCTTCGCCGGTGCCTTCTTGGCGGGAGCCTTCTTCTCGGCAGCTTCGTCTGCCTTCGCTTCAGTCTTCTCGGCGTCGTCCTTCTTAGCTGCAGGCTTCTTGGCCGTGGCCTTCTTCGCAGGGGCCTTCTTCTCGGCTGCGTCGTCCTTCTTCGCAGCAGGCTTCTTGGCGGTCGGCTTCTTGGCAGGGGCCTTCTTCGCCGGAGTTTCCTCGGCGGCGGCCTTTGCCTCAGGCTCAGTTGCCTTTACATCTTTTTCGTCAGCAAACATTTCTACTTCACAACACCCTTACCGCCCGTGTGGCCACGGAACGTGCGCGTCGGGGCGAACTCGCCCAGCTTGTGCCCAACCATTGACTCGGAAACGAACACCGGCACGTGCTTGCGGCCATCGTGCACGGCGATCGTGTGACCGACAAAATCCGGGAAGATCGTTGAGGCTCGCGACCAGGTCTTGACGACCTGCTTGCTTCCGCTCTCATTCATCGCCTCAATCTTGTTGAAGAGGCGATCCTCTACCCACGGTCCTTTTTTTGATGAACGACTCATCTACCTAAACCTTTCAGCCCCGCCTAGCGGCGACGGCCCTTTCCGCGCTTGCGACCACGGACAATCATGTCGTCGGACTTCTTGTTCTTCTTACGCGTGCGGTAACCCAGTGCCGGCTTGCCCCAAGGAGTAGTCGGGTGTCCACCCGGCGTCTTGTGGGCCTCGCCACCACCGTGCGGGTGGTCTACCGGGTTCATCGCAACGCCTCGGGTCTGCGGACGCTTGCCCATGTGGCGGGCGCGGCCTGCTTTACCGATCGTGATGTTCTGGTGATCGGCGTTACCAACGGTGCCGATCGTTGCGCGACAGGTCGCGAGGACCATGCGCATCTCGCCGGAGGGCAGACGCAGAGTTGCGTTGCCGCCATCCTTTGCGGCGAGCTGAATCGATGTGCCGGCGCTGCGGCCAAGCTGGGCGCCCTTACCGGGCTGGAGCTCGACTGCGTGGATCACCGTACCGGTGGGGATCGCGCTGAGGGCAAGAGTGTTTCCGACTGCGATCTCTGCGCCGTCGCCGGACTGCAGGGTCATTCCGACCTTGAGGCCCTGCGGCGCGAGAATGTAACGCTTTTCGCCGTCGTGGTAGTGCAGCAGCGCGATGTTGGCGGTGCGGTTGGGGTCGTACTCAATCGCGGCGACCTTTGCGGGCACGCCATCCTTGTTGCGCTTGAAGTCGATCTGACGGAAGGCACGCTTTGCTCCACCACCACGGTGGCGGGCAGTCTTGCGACCCTTGTTGTTGCGGCCGCCCGATTTACGCAGACCGGTCGTGAGCGACTTCTCCGGCGTGGTCTTGGTGACCTCGTCGTTGACGATCCAAGTCGCAAAACGACGACCCGGGCTTGTCGGCCTATGACGCTTGATAGCCATTATTCAGTCGCCGCCCCTTCAAAGAGTTCGATTCGGCTGCCGGGCTTGAGCTCGACGATCGCCTTCTTCCAGTCGCGCGTGCGACCCTGGAATCCGCCACGGCGCTTCGGCTTGGACTTCACGCTCGAGGTGCGCACCTTGGCGACCTTGACGTTGAAGATCTCCTCGACTGCCTGGGCAATCTGAAGCTTGTGCGCGTCGTTGTGTACGCGGAAGGTGTACTTGTTGGCGCTCATCAGTGCGTAGGACTTCTCCGACACGACGGGCTCGATGATGACGGTACGGGCGTCCATTACTCAGTCGCCTCCTCGGCAGGAGTTTCAGCGGTCCGGGCTGACTTCTTCTGACCCTTGACCAACGTTTTGTTCTGCTTGCCGGCGCGAACTGCGACGACCGGCTTCTTGGAGTCGCGCTTGACGTCTGCACTCGCGAGAGCAGTGAGTGCCTCGAGGGCGTCTTCGCTGATCACGACGTTCTGCGCAGCGGTCAGCTCGTAGACGCCGATGCCGCTGGGCGGCAGGACGGCGCGGACGCGCCCGATGTTGCGGAAGCTCTTCGCGGTGTTCACGTCTTCGGCGCCTGAGGTGATCACGACGACTGAGCCCTTTTCGGTCCAGTCGGTGAGCTTGTCGGCGGCGTCGCCGGTTGACGGCTCGGTGAATGCGCCGGCCGGCACGATCGCTAGTGTGCCGCGACCTGCGTGGAGGCTCAGTGCCGCACGGAATGCCTTGCGGCGGACCTTGCGGTTGACCTTGAAGGTGTATGAACGCGGGGTCGGACCGAAGGTGACTCCACCGCCGCGACGCTGACCAGCGGAAAGCGCGCCGACGCGGGCGCGGCCCGTGCCCTTCTGACGCCAGGCCTTTGCACCGGTCATCGCGATTTCTCCGCGAGTCTTGGTCGAGGCGTTACCGCTGCGCAGCGCATTGCGCTCTGCACGGACGACCTCATGGACCAGGGATCCATCGAACGGCTCACCGAAGACGGCTGCATCGAGCGCGACGGTGCCGGTCCTGCCGAGGTAAGGAGCTTTGACGGATTCAGCCATTACGGACCTCTACATATCCGCCCTTGGGGCCCGGAACCGGTCCGCGCACAAGGATCACGTTCTCGTCAGCGAGAACATCAACTATTTCAAGACCGCGCTGGGTGATGCGTTCATTACCCATCTGGCCGGGACCACGGATGCCCTTGAAGACACGTGCCGGGTCTGCGCTCTGTCCGATCGAACCCGGGGCACGCGTGTTGTGCGAACCGTGGGTCACTGGACCACGCGAGAAGTTGTGGCGCTTGACCGTTCCGGCGAAGCCCTTGCCCTTCGAGACGCCGGCGACCTTGACGATCTGGCCCTTCTCGAACTGCTCGACGGTGAGCGTGTCACCAATCTTGAGTTCGGCGTCTTCGCCCACGAAGTCTGTGGGGACACCGCGGAACTCGACGAGCTTGCGTGAAGCCGGAGTGGAAGTCTTCTTGAACAGGCCGTTGGCCGGTTTGGTCAGCTTCTTTTCTGCGACCTCGTCAAAGGACAGCTGGACGGCGTCGTAGCCGTCGCGCTCCGCATTGCGGAGGCCCGTAACGAAACAGGGGCCAGCGAGGATCGCGGTAACGCGCTCGACTTTGCCGTCCTCCTGGAAGATCTGGGTCATCCCGATCTTCTTTCCAATCAAACCTGCCATTGCTCTAAATCCGAATCTCGATGTCGACGCCGCCGGGGAGATGGTCGAGACGCTGGAGCGAGTCAACTGTTTTGGGGGTCGGGTGGTGGATGTCGATCAGACGCTTGTGCGTGCGGATCTCAAAGTGCTCACGTGAGTCCTTGTCCTTGAAGGGACCGCGGATCACGCAGTAGACGTTCTTCTCGGTGGGCAGCGGCACGGGACCAGAAATGGTCGCGCCAGTGCGCTCAGCGGTCTGAACGATCTCTTTCGCAGCCGCCTCGATTGCCTCGTGGTCGTAGGCCTTCAAGCGGATGCGGATCTTGTTTTGTGTAATTGCTGCCATTGAAACTTTCTTAGAGATGGAGTCCCCCGGGGCGGGATGCCCCGGGGTAATCCAAACGCTCTATTCGACGATCGCGGTGACCACTCCGGAGCCGACGGTGCGGCCTCCCTCGCGGATTGCGAAGCGCAACTGCTCGTCCATGGCGATCGGCTGAATCAGCTCGATGTCCATCTCGACGTCGTCGCCCGGCATGACCATCTCGACACCATCCGGAAGGTTGGCGACACCGGTCACGTCGGTGGTACGGAAGTAGAACTGCGGGCGGTAGCCGGAGAAGAACGGGGTGTGACGTCCACCCTCTTCTTTCTTCAGGCAGTAGACCTGCGCCTTGAACTTGGTGTGCGGGGTGATCGAGCCCGGCTTGGCCAGAACCTGGCCGCGCTGGATCTCTTCACGCTTGGTACCACGCAGCAGGCAGCCGACGTTGTCGCCAGCTTCGCCGCGGTCAAGGATCTTGCGGAACATCTCGACACCGGTGATGACCGTCTTGTCGGTCTTCTCGGTGATTCCGACGATTTCGACTTCGTCGGCGGTGTTGATAACACCCTGCTCGATGCGTCCGGTGGCCACGGTTCCACGACCCGTGATTGAGAAGACATCCTCAACCGGCATCAGGAACGGCTTCTCAAGGTCGCGGACTGGGTCCGGGATGTATGAGTCGAGCGCGGCAGCGAGATCGAGGATCTTCTGCTTGGCGTCGTCGTCACCGTCGAGCGCCTGCGTGGCAGAACCGGTGATGAACGGAATGTCGTCGCCCGGGAAGTCGTACTCCTTGAGGAGATCGCGGACCTCTTCTTCGACGAGCTCGAGGAGCTCTTCGTCGTCGACCATGTCGGCCTTGTTCAGGAACACGACGATGTACGGAACGCCAACCTGACGGGCGAGCAGGATGTGCTCACGCGTCTGCGGCATCGGACCGTCAGCGGCCGATACCACGAGGATTGCGCCGTCCATCTGCGCCGCACCCGTGATCATGTTCTTCACGTAGTCGGCGTGGCCGGGGCAGTCGACGTGCGCGTAGTGGCGCGCGTCGGTCTGATATTCGACGTGAGAAGTGGCGATCGTAATACCGCGCTCCTTCTCCTCCGGAGCGTTGTCGATCTCTGCGAATGACTTCGCCTCGCCGCCCTGCGATTCTGCCAGAACGGTCGTGATTGCGGCAGTCAGCGTGGTCTTTCCATGGTCGACGTGACCAATCGTTCCTACGTTGACGTGTGTCTTGTCGCGACTAAATGTTTCCTTCGCCACTTTTGTTCCTCTCCTACTGGTTTGTTCTCTGTGTGTTTAAGTACTGAAACTAGTGTTTACGCCGGGACTGGCTTACCGGTGCGGGTTTCAACGATCTCCGCAGTGATGTTGTTCGGGACTTCCTCGTAACGCTCGAACTGCATCGTGTAGCTGGCGCGTCCCTGCGTCGCCGACCGGACGTCGGTCGCGTATCCGAACATCTCTGAGAGCGGCACCGTTGCGTCGACGGCCATCGCGTTGCCGCGCGGCTCCTGACCTGCAACCTTGCCGCGGCGACGTGAAAGGTCGCCGATGACGTCTCCCAGGAAGTCCTCCGGGGTGACGACTTCGACCTTCATGACCGGCTCAAGCAGAACAGGCTTGGCGCGCTTGGCGGCTTCCTGTGCGGCCTGCGAGCCGGCGATCTTGAAGGCCATTTCCGAAGAGTCCACGTCGTGGTAAGAACCATCGACGAGCTCTACGCGAACGTCCACCATGGCGTATCCAGCCTTGATGCCGTTCTCAAGTGCTTCCTTGATTCCCGCGTTGACCGACGGGATGTACTCGCCGGGGATGACTCCACCCTTGATCTTGTCCTCGAACTCGTAGCCTTCGCCCGGGTTCGGGAACATGTTGATCGTGACGTCTCCGTACTGACCGCGTCCACCTGACTGGCGGACGAACTTGGCCTTGACCTTCAGCGCCTCTTGGCGGATCGTCTCGCGGTAAGCAACCTGCGGCTTGCCAACCGTGGCCTCGACGTTGAACTCGCGCATCATGCGGTCAACGAGGACCTCAAGGTGCAGCTCGCCCATTCCACCGATGATGGTCTGGCCGGTCTCTTCGTCTGTGCGGATGCGGAAAGTCGGGTCTTCCTGGCCGAGAGCCTGGAGGGCGGTGCCCATCTTCTCCTGGTCGGACTTGGTCTTCGGCTCGATCGCGACGTGGATGACGGGCTCCGGGAACTCCATCTTCTCGAGGATGATCGGCTTCTCGGGGAGGCAGAAGGTGTCACCGGTGGTGGCTTCTTTTGCGCCGACTGCCGCGGCGATGTCGCCCGCGTATACCTCGTCGACGTCCTCGCGGTCGTTGGCGTGCATCATCAGGATGCGGCCAAGACGCTCGGTCTTGCCAGTCGTTGCGTTGAGAATCTTTGAGCCGGCAGTCAGCGTTCCGGAGTAGACACGGAAGAATACGAGCTTTCCGACGAACGGGTCGGTCGCGATCTTGAAGGCGAGGGCCGAGAACGGCGCTTCGTCTGATGCTTCGCGCGTCTCTTCATCGTCGGTCTTCGGGTGGTGACCGGTGATCGGCGGGACTTCAAGCGGTGAAGGCAGGTAGTCGATGACCGCGTCGAGCAGGGGCTGCACGCCCTTGTTCTTGAAGCTCGATCCACAGAGGACCGGGGTCATCGTCATTGCCAGCGTCGCTGCGCGAATGGCGGCCTTGACGCGGGCTTCGTCGAGCGGCTCGTCAGCGAGGTATGTCTCAATGAGCTCGTCGTCGAATTCTGCGATTGCTTCGATCAGGACGGTGCGCGCCGCGTGGGCTGCGTCCTTGAGGTCGTCCGGAATCTCGATGATTTCGAGGTCCTTGCCGAGGTCGTCCTTGTAAATCGTTGCCTTCTCGGTGACGAGGTCGATGATTCCTGCGAACTCAGCCTCAGAGCCGATCGGCAGCTGAATCGGGATCGCGTTTGCGCCGAGGCGCTCGATCATCGTGTTGACCGACATCTCGAAGCCCGCACCGGTGCGGTCCATCTTGTTCACGTAAGCGATGCGCGGCACCTTGTAGGTGTCGGCCTGGCGCCAGACGGTCTCGGACTGCGGCTCGACGCCTGCGACGGAGTCGAAGACGGCTACGGCGCCGTCGAGAACGCGAAGCGAACGCTCGACCTCGACGGTGAAGTCGACGTGGCCCGGCGTGTCAATGATGTTGATGCGGTGATCGGCCCAGAAAGCAGTCGTTGCAGCGGAGGTAATGGTGATTCCGCGCTCTTGCTCCTGCTCCATCCAGTCCATCGTGGCGGCGCCTTCGTGAACTTCACCGATCTTGTGCGTACGGCCGGTGTAGTACAGGATGCGCTCAGTCGTCGTCGTTTTACCGGCGTCGATGTGGGCCATGATCCCGATGTTGCGGGTCTTTTCTAGTGAAACTTTACGTGGCATGACAGCGTGAAGGGATCCTGGAGGTCTGGGGGTGGGTGCGACTCTGTGATTTGCGCTCGTGCCTGGTTACGAGCTTGGAACGTGGGCGTTGCCCGGCGCCTGAAAAAGCAGATTCGGGCAAAAAAAAGGCCCTCGCAGGGCTCGCGTCGATCCCAGAGGGATCGGCCCTACGTGTAAGTCCCGTTATGTGGTCGAATTGATCGTCATACGTACGACTCGAACCACCCGAACAAGCAGCTTTATGCTGCCTTTTCGGCGGCAGACTCCGTTACGCGCGCAGAAATTCCCGCACGACGCGAAGTCGGGAGCGATGTTAGCACGGCATTTGGTGCTGTGCAAGCACGCGCTTTCGCCGCTTGCACGCAAGGATTCAGCCGTCGCTTGAACGCATCCTACGGAGCGGCGCGGTCAGACGCCAGCTCTTCGAACCGCGGAGCGTCTCGAGCTCGCTCTCAAGCGCATCAATTCGCTGCGCCTGCTGCTTCAGATGCTCGCTGTGCACGTGGGCCTGACCCTCATGCCGCCAGCTCTGTCGCGCCAGCCGCGCGAGTTCTTCCGCGTCCCCGCGCACTCCTCCTGTCCGCGCGCCATCGCCAGCTGCCTCGGCGCCGAGTTCAATCAAGCGACTTACGTGCTCGTCGAGGCGATGGTTCTTGACCGTGATCGTCGATCCCCACTTGCCAATCGTCGGCGAGTAGTTGCCGAGGTCCGCCGCGAGTTCCTCGATCGTCGGATCGAATGGCGTGATGTGGCCGCCGAAGCCGACGAACGAGTACTCGTCGTAATTCTCCGGCGTCAACCAGCCATCGGATCCCCACATGTCGTAGAGGTAAACCGCGCGACCACATGCCATCGCCTCGACCGCGACGCGCCCTTTGCCAAGAACGATGTCAGCGCGATTAATCGCGTCTTCTGCGCGCGTTGACTGGCCTTTGCCGGTCGCTCCAACGTGCTCCCACTCCAACCCAGCGAGGTCCAGGGCGCGCTCGAGGCGATCGCGACGCTCGCCGTCAAGGTAGTTGCTGAGGATCAGTGCTCGACGGGCCCGATCTGCGATCGGGGCGCGATCGCGAAACCGCGTTCGGTCGACGGGCTGACTGAGCGTGACGACCGGAATGTTGGTTGCAAGCGCCTCCATGCGTTTGGCCGCCTGGCTCCAGAGCGTCACCACACACGAGACGGCGCCGTCAATCTGAGGCGGCGTGTACGAGTCGAAGTAGGTGCCGTGGGCGATGAACAGTTGGGGCGTGCTGGGCCGCGCGGCGGCCAGGTCGTGGCTCGCGACGGCGCTATGCGGGACGACGAAGTCGAGCTCGTTCGGCAGCCGATCGGCGTCGCCTACGACCCGCAGGCCAAGCGACTCGGCATATTCCGCGGCGACGCCGAGATCTTTGGAATAGAGCCACACTTCGTGTCCCGTACGTTGCATCTCGTCGGCGACGGTGACGAGATAGGTCTGCACACCCGTGCTGCCGTCGAGCGAGTGTGTTGCATGGGCGATTCGCATGGGCGCAGTCTATTTTTATGGGTCAGATCAGCAGCCAGCGGGCGGGATAGCTGTTGCGCTCGTTGAGGCGCTGCTCCCTGTAAGGCGCTACCGGTGCGACGATCAAAGAGTCGGGCTTCTCGCCCAGCCACGCACCCCACCACGAGAATGTGCTGTTGGCGATGATTGCGTCGTTGCAGGCCGAGATCAATGCGAGATCTTCGAACGGTTGGTTGGCGCCGGAAACGATCTGGGACGGCCCCGGCAGGTCGAGTTCGGCTCGGCACCATTCGGGATCGTCGGAAAAGACGAAGAACTTGGCGTCGGGGCGACGCTCAATCAAAAGGTCTGCCGCTCGCCGGTAGTAGTCCCCGTCGAGAGTGCCGAAACGGCCCGCGGAGCCTGGATCGCTTGCGAGGTCACCACGCCGGACATGCACGGCGACACTCTGATCGACGGCGGTGATCTGCTCGCGTCCCGAGCGGATCGCATCGGTCATGCGCGGGCGCAGCTCTCGCTTGATCTCGCTTGAGTACTGCTCGAAATATTTGCCTGTCTGCCAGTAGCCAGCGAGGAAGGCGTTGGCTGGCGCTGCGAGCAACTTGTCGACTTCGTTGGTGGGATCCTCCTCGCGGACCACGGTCGCGCCGAATCGCTCGAGGGCGTACGCGTTTTCGGCCTCGTGATCCTGGATGAACGCGAGATCCCTGGGCTCACCGTCGACCACTTCGGCGCGAATGTGGAAAACGCCGAGCGCGTACGGCCGATCCGCTTCGTGCCCGATGTAGGAGATGTCAAAGCGTAGGCGCGTGTTGGTGCGTTCGGCCACCGCCCGTCCCGTGGCGTACTGGAAGAGTTGGTTACCCAGACCGCTGATCACTCGAACGGTGGTCCAGCCGCTGCGGCGGCGCAGGCGTACAGGCATCACATCTCTTCGGCGACGGTCGGCGCGAGGCGCTTGATCGAGAAGTAGCCAAACACCATCAAAAGCACGACGATCCCCATCGGCACGGCGAGCAGCCACCAGCTGCCAAGAACGTCAACGGCGCTTGGCGCCGACGGGTCGATCGCAGCGTGCCGCATCTGCTGGATAATCGTCGCCACCGGGTTGCACATCATGATCGTGGCCAGCGTTTCGCTGCGCTCCTGGACGAAGCTGATCGGATAAATCACCGGGCTGGAATAGAAAAGCACCTGGGCGATCACTTCCCAGATCGGCTTGACATCGCGGAAGCGCACGTAGTAGGCGGAAAGGGCCACCGACACCGAGGCCGTCACGAGGTAGAGCAGAAAAAGCAGGGGGATGATCTGAAGCCAGCCGACGCTCGGCCGCACTCCAGCTATAAGCGCGAAGACCATCACCACCCCGTAATTGAGGAACAGCGTCAGGAAGATCGAGGTGACCGACGCCAGCGGGATCGCCATGATCGGAAAACTGATCTTGCGGATCAGGCCTTCGGCGTTCAGCACAGATGTGATCGCGCCGACCGAGGCCTCCGAGAAGAACGAAAAAAGCACGATGCCAGAGAGCAGGACCGCGCCGTAATAAGCCACGCCTTCGCCCAACGGCACGACTTCGGTGAACACGAAGTAGAGCACTCCGAACATTGCGAGCGGCTTGACCAACTGCCACGCGTAGCCGAGCACCGAACCGAAGAACTTGAGCTTGAAGTCGAGGTAGGCAAGCATCCACGTGAGGGCGAAGAAGCGTCGAGCAGTCCCGCCAAGCGCCTGCGGCCCGGCAACGCGGTTGGGCATGCGCTCTGTGAGCGCGCTGAGCTGGCCTGCCGAGTAGTCGTGCACCTCTGGCGACGAGCGTGATGCCGTCTCGGCGCTCATGCGGCTTCTTCGCTGACCTCGTTGAGCTTCGTGTACTTCTCACTGATCTCTTCTGCGCTTCCGATCGCCACGAGGTCACCGCGGTTGATCAGTACCGCGCGATCACAAAAGGTCTTCACAGCGTCCATTCCGTGGGTCACGAAGACGATCGTCTTGCCCTCGTCGCGCATACGGCCGAACTGGTCGAAGCATTTTCTCTGGAAGGCCGCGTCGCCGACGGCGAGCACTTCGTCGATCAGCATGATGTCTGCGTCGATCTGGAGCATCACGCTGAAGGCCAGGCGGACGTACATGCCCGACGAGTAGTTCTTGAGCTTTAGATTCTCGAACTCCCAGAGTTCGGCGAAGTCCATAACGTCGTCGAAGCTGTCGCGCGCCTGCTCGACGTTCAGGCCGAGCAACGTGGCGTTGAGCACCACGTTGTCAAAGGCTGGAAGCTCGGGGTTGAAGCCGACGCCGAGCTCGATGAACGAACTGATAGACCCGTCGTGGTAAATCGCACCGTCGTTGGGCGAGTAAATCCCGGCGATGCATTTGAGCAGAGTGCTCTTGCCCGACCCGTTGCGTCCGACCAGTCCGAAGAACTCACCCTTTTCGACATGGAAGCTGACGTTCTTCAGCGCATCAAACTCGTTGCGCTCCCTGCTGCGGATCGGGTGCAGTGCGCGCTCCTTGAGCGTCTGGACCTTGTCGGCCGGCAACGAGAAACGCTTGGAGACGTCGTCGACCAGGAGCGCCGGGAGTGGCGGTGCGGAAATTGACGGTTTGGCTTCGGGCACGGCGGAGAGCTTATGCGTCATGCAGGAACTAACAATTCCTGTAGTCGATCATCGCCGCGTGGTGACAGCGCTCGATCAGTGCGAGATCTTCTTCGGCGGTGAGACCATAAGACACGACTTGGCTGGGGCCTGGCGTACTTTGCCGGCGGGGGCTTCGACGCCCACTCGACAGGGACATAGTCGCCTCTGCGCACCTCGCGCGCGGGGATGTCGTACTCGGAGACTTCTTCGGTCACCCCGATGCGAGCAAGTGCGAAGTCGCAACCGGCGGCGTACTGGAAAAGCTGATTGCCGATCCCCCCGCGCAGTTGAACGACGGTATGGGGCTCAATGATCGGCTGCGCCACGAACCCGCAGCTCGAGATCTACCAGCGGTAGTGGCTGAATGCGCGGTTTGCCTGCGCCATGCGGAAGATGTCTTCCTTCTTCTTGAACGCTGCGCCCTGGTCTGACTGTGCGTCAAGGAGTTCATAGGCGAGGCGGTCCTGCATGGTCTTCTCGCGACGGTCGCGCGAGGCCTCTACGAGCCAACGGATGGCGAGTGTGCGTGCGCGGCGTCCGGGAACCTCGATCGGCACCTGGTAGCTGGCGCCACCGACGCGGCGGCTCTTGACCTCGACGTTCGGCGTGATCGCCTTGATCGATGCCTCGAGTGCCTCAACCGGCTCTTTGCCGCTCTTCTGAGCGAGTGTGTCGAGCGCGCCGTACACGATGCGCTCGGCGGTGCTCTTCTTGCCGTCGAGCATGACCTTGTTGATCAGTTGCTGGACGAGGCGGTTGTTGTAAACACCGTCAGGCTGGACCTCACGGAGTTTTGCGGCGTTGCGGCGTGGCATCGAGCAGAAAGGCTTTCTCTAAGGGTGGGTGGGTCTAGCTGACCTTCACGCCGTAGCGTGAACGGGCCTGCTTGCGGTCTGTGACACCGGAGGTGTCCAGGGTCCCACGAATGATCTTGTAGCGGACACCCGGCAAGTCCTTGACTCGGCCACCACGCACGAGCACTACCGAGTGCTCCTGGAGGTTGTGGCCTTCGCCGGGGATGTAGGCCGTGACTTCCATCTGGTTCGTCAGGCGCACGCGAGCGACCTTGCGAAGCGCAGAGTTCGGCTTCTTCGGGGTGGTCGTGTACACACGCGTGCAGACTCCGCGGCGCTGAGGCGCGCTCTGCTTGGTCTGACCGCCCTTGATCTGCTTGAGACCAGGAGTGGAAACCTTCTTCTTGGGCTTCTTGCGGCCCTTGCGAACTAGCTGATTGATGCTTGGCATACGATGGCGGATGGTAGCAATGCGGGGTAGAGAGCCGCTGGGCGGGTGCGCTGCCAGGCGCGAAATCTTCCAGACCCTGGCTCGGGTGGGCCGGGGTCTGGAACAAATGTCGCGCAGCCAAGGGGACCTCCTCCCGCGACCGAACGGGCAGGGCTGGGGGATTAATCCACTGCCCGGGGCGAATCCGTACTCCGCTAGAACCTCTCCCATGGAGCTCACCGGTAAAACAGCAATCGTCACTGGCGCCAACGGCGGCCTCGGCGAAGCGTTCGTCAAAGCACTCGCGAACAAGGGCGCGACCGTTTACGCAGGCGTCCGCAAGCCGGACACGTACAGGGCCCCGAACAAGAAGATCACCCCCATCGCCATCGACCTCGACTCCAGGGAGTCGATCGATTCTTCCATCGCCGCCAATCCCGAAGCCTTCGCCAAAGCAGACGTCCTGGTGAATAATGCCGGCGCCCTCGCCGTCGGCCTCCTGGAAGAGCTCAAAGAAGACGAGATCTACAACGCCCTTCAAGTTAACCTCGCCGGCCTCATCCACCTCACCAAGGCAGTCCTCCCCGGGATGGTCGAACGCGACACCGGCTACATCGTCAACAACGCCAGCTTCAGCGGATACGTCTACATGCCAATGGCAAGCGTCTACGCGGCGAGCAAGGCCGGAGTCGTCGCGTTCAGCGAATCACTGCGCCGCGAGCTCGATCCGACCGGCGTCAACGTGATGCACCTGATCACCCCAGGCGTGGACACAGGGATGCTCGACGCGACCGAAGACAAGTACGGAGATCATTTCGACACTTCGGGCTGGGACAAGATCAAGCCCGACGAGTGGGCAGAGAAGATGATTGACGCGATCAAGAAGGACGCATCGGTCGTTCAGCCCAGCGGTAAGACCCGACTCGCGATCCTCGCCTCACGCGGCCCGGGCGGGCTGCTCGATTCGGCTGCTTCGCGGATGTTCCGCCGCTAGGGCGTCACCGCGCCAGCCGGGCTTTGCGTACAGGCCCTGCCCCACGAGGATCCTGCGCTCGATGAACCCGGCCTCGCAGTACGCGAGGTACAGATTCCAGAGCCGCGAGAAGCGCTCGTCGTATCCGTGCCCGCGCAGCTCCTCGAAGTGCGCGTTGAAGCTCTCGCGCCAGCGGCGCAGAGTCTCTGGGTAGTGCTGCGTGATGTCCTTGAAGCCGACCAGTTGCATGTTCGTGTGACGCTCGATCGCGCGGGCGATGTAGGCGTTGCTCGGCAGGCTGCCGCCGTCAAAGACCAAGGTGTTGATGAAGCTGCGCGACATTTTCTCGGCCTCGTATGCGCGGTCGTCGATCGTGATGATCTGGTGGCACATCAGCCCATCGGGCTTGAGAAGTCGATCGCAGACCTCGAAGAACTCGTCAAAGCGCTTCCAGCCGATCGTCTCGATCATCTCGATCGAAGCGAGCTTGTCGTAGCGGCCGGTGAGATCAGCGAAGTCGCTCTCGATGATCGTGATCCGGTCCTCCATGCCCGCTGCCGCGACGCGGTCGCGTGCCATCTTGGCCTGCTCGCCGGCGATCGTGGTCGTGGTGACGTGCACGTCGTAGTTGCCGGCGGCGTGCAGGGCGAATCCGCCCCAGCCGGTGCCGATCTCGAGCAGTTCATCTCCGGGAGACAGCTGTAGCTGGCGACACATGCGGTCGAACTTCTCGAACTGAGCGTCCTCGAGCGAATCGCTCGCGGACTCGAAGATGCCGGATGAGTACGCCATCGACTCGTCGAGCATCCGCGCGAAGAGGTCGTTGCCGAGGTTGTAGTGGCGAGCGGTCTTGTTGCGATGGCGGCGTTCGTCGTAGAGCCAGGCGTGCGCGCGGCGGGCCGGGCCCTCGGCGACGCGATAGAAGGCGCGGGCCCGGTCGAAGGCCGGCATGTTCACGGCGCCGACGCGGACGAATTCGGTCAGGTCATCACTGTCCCATTCGCCATCGATGTAGCTCTCGGCCAGTCCAAGGCTGCCGCGAAAGAACGCCGCGTAGAAGTGCGGGTCGTGCACGTACACGCGAGAGGTGACGGGGTGCTCGAATCGCGTGCGGCCGAAGACGTAGGTGCGGCCGGGTTCGACCAGCTCGACGCGACCGTGCTGGAGTCGACCCAGCATTTTGAACATTGCGCGGCGCGCCGCGCTGTCAATTGACCGGGACACGTGGCTCTTCTTTCTTGGGGGTTCGAAGGATTTCGGGCTCTGGCGGCTTGCGCGTTTCGACGCGGGGGTACCAACGGAAACCAGTGGCGCGCATCTTCAGCGCCTGCCAGAAGATTCGTGCGGTGATCTGCACGGCCATCGCCGGGAAGCGCAGCAGTGTGCGACGAAGATCTGAGCCTTCAGCCCCGCGCCTGGTCAGGCGCAGTCCGGCTGCAAACTCGATCGCGCCGTCGCGTGAGTTGGAGACGCTCAGCGTCAACGCGTCGCCGGGCGCCGATGTGCGCAGGCGGTACTCGTAATCCATCTCAAGAAACGGCGAGACGTGCATCAGCTTCTCGGCCGTGCCGTCCACGTTGCCGTCTACATCCGCGGTGAATACATAGGCGCAGCTCTCGCGCCAGGGCATGTTGGTGACGTCGGCCACGACATGCGTGAGCAGCTCATTTTCGTCAAAGAGGTAATAGACAGCGATCGGATTGAACTGGTAGCCGTAGGTCTTTGGATTGGCGAGCAGGCGGATCGGGCCGAACGGGCGTTCGCTGGTCTCGTTCTCGACGAGATCGCGAACGCACTCGCTCAGCGGGCGCGCTGGATCGCCCAGGAAGTCGGCGCGGGAGAAGCTTGCGGGTGCGGCGCGTTCGATGCCAAACCAACGGGTGCCACCAAAGATGCGAACGGCGCGGCGCGGGTTCTCGAGCTCCTCGAGATCGAGGTAGAGCATGTACACCGGGTACTTGAACGCACGCTTTCGCGGCGCAAGCCTGGTGTGGGCAACGCTGCCCACGAACACTGAGGAGCGTGAGCTCATGCGGTGACCGCGATGTGCTTGTCGTGGTGGGCCTCGGCGAGCCTGCGTGCGGCGCGGAGCCCGCTCCAGGCGCCGTCCTCATGGAATCCCCAGCGCCAGTAGGCGCCGCAGTAGTGCGTGCGGTTGGCGCCACTGATTTCGTGGTGGCGCCGTTGGGCCGCGAGGCCTTCGCGCGTGAAGACCGGGTGGGAGAAGTTCTGGTGCTTGATGATTGATCCGCGGTCGATCATGTCGGTCAAGTTGAGCGTGACCATGTAGTTCTGGTCTCCCGCGATCGGCTGGAGGTTGTTCATCCAGTAGGTCACGGTGGTTCGATCGCGCGGCTCGTCGAGCAGGTGGTAGTTCCAGCTCGCGCGGGCTGCCGGGCGGCGCGGTAGCAGCGACTCGTCCGTGTGCAGAACGACGTCATTCTGCTGGTAGGGAATCGCGCCAAGAATCTCGCGTTCAGCTTCGGTCGGATCGGCCAGGAGGTCGAGGGCCCGGTCGCTGTGAGTCGCGAAGATGACTTCGTCGAAGACCACCTCTGCCCCGTCGCTGAGCTTGATCGCCACGCCGTTCTCGCCGCGGCGGACGGCCTCGACTGCCGTGCCGGTGTGGAACTCGGCGTTGGTTGCCTTGCGGAGCTTGTCGACGTAGGCAGCCGATCCGCCCTTGATCGTCTGCCACTTGGGACGACCGCGGACTTCGAGGATCCCGTGGTTGTTGAAGAACTCGAAGACGATCCGCGCCGGAAAGCTGTAGAGCTGCGCCGGATCAGCCGACCAGACGGCGCTCACCTGCGGGACGATCAGCTTCTCGATGAACTCGTTGGAGTAGCCGCCGTTGTCGAGGAAGTCGCGAAGCGAGATCTCGTCATCGACCTGACCGCTTTTGATCAAGCGCTGCGCGTCGCCGTTGAAGCGCACGAGGTCGCGAACCATCCGATGGAAGGCCGGCCGCACGATGTTGCGGCGCGTGGCGTAGAGGGCGTTGGGCGAACTGCCGGCGTACTCGTAGTTGCCCTCGAGGTCGCTGACACTGAAGCTCATGTTCGACGGAACGTGATCCGCGCCGATCTGATCGAGCAGCTTGTGGAAGTTGGGATAGTTGCGATCGTTGAAGACGATGAAGCCGGTGTCGATCGGCTGCTCGCCGACCGGAGTGTCAACGATGACCGTGCTGCTGTGCCCGCCAAGGCGCGTCTCGGCCTCGAAGACCGTGACCGGAAAATCGTCGCCCAGGCGATGAGCGGCTGTCAGGCCAGAAATGCCGCCGCCGATCACCGCCACACGCGGGCGACCCTGGGGGTAAGGAGATTCGAAATGAGCCATTGCCTACTCATACGAGCAGGTACGCCGAACGGATGACTCAGGCGAAGAGTTTTTAAGCAGTCTGCGGCTGAATGCGCGTCGGTGCGGGGACCAGCGCGGCGGCGGCGCAGATCAGTGCAAAACCGAAGCCCTGCGCCACAATCGCAAGCGTGCCGTTCGGCAGCGGGTCATTGAATACGACGATCCCGCCGACGATCTGCAGCAGCGTTGCGGCGACGCCAATCATCGTGATCACCGGAACCGCTTCGCCAATCTGGAAGGCGCGGGCAACCGAGAGAAAGGAAATGATTCCCATCGTCACAGCAAGCGCAAGCCACGGTGAGAGCAGGGCTTCGGTGACACCGGAGGTACTCGCGATGTTGGTCATCGCCTTGATTGCGATATCGCTGACACCGATCAGCATTCCCGAGGCAATGGCGAGCAGCATGCCGTGATGTTGAGCAGCAGCGCCGAGGCGCGGTCCGACGAGCAAAAGCAAGCCGATCGTGAGCGCGCTGGCCTCGAAGGCGATCAGCGCGGTCATCGAGAAGCCTTGGTGCCCGGCCGCCTGCCGGACGGTCAGGGCGAGAAGCATGAGGCCAAAGGCCGTGAGCAGAACGCCGGCCCACTGGCGACGACCCAGCGACATGCCGAATATGCGCTCTGCGATCACCGCAAGAAATACGAGTCCGCCGGAGATGACCGACTGGACGATCGAGATCGGGGCGAACCAAAGAGCTGCAACGTGGAGCGTGAGTCCGACCGCCGCGATGCCATAACCGAGCAGAAAAGAGGGTGCGCGGAAGAGCGAGAGTGCGCTGCGGCCCGGGTGACGGAAGTCAACATCGGGCGCCTGCGAAGCGCCGCGATGCTTGAGCATGAAGCCGAGGTTGGTCGCAAACGCGCAAAGCAGTGCAAGGCCTATACCCAGCTGTAGTTCCATGCCGTTTGTGTTCATTCCGTTGAAAGGTGCTCCGTGCCGTGATTGCTTTGCGGTTGGAAATTCGTTCTCTCGCCGCGGAAGCCGCATCAAGAGGGGAGTGCTTCCTTGCGTCTCCTCGATGCGTGACGGGGATATCGAACGATCCCGCGCTCAGCTTGAGGGCCAGCGGTGTTTTACTTCAAATTCAGGGTCCTATCTTGGACAAATGTCGAACTAGGCTCGCCGCATGGAAGAACAGCCACTCCTTTTCATTGATGTAGACGGGGTGCTCAGCACATATGGATTCGCTGGCGAGGACGCCGATCCTCGAAATCTGCACATGGTTGACGGCATCCTGCATCACATCCGACGAGAGATGGGGGCGCGGATACTCGCTCTGCTTCCGCACTTCGAGTCGCTCTGGGCGACTGGTTGGGGCGAACGCGCAAACGAACATCTGGTGTTGATGTTCGGCATGCCCGGTGAACTTGAGGTTGTCGAGTTCGAAGTTGCCCCTAGTACCGACGGTAGCGGCCATTGGAAGCTCGATGCCCTCACCGAAGCCGCAGGGACGCGGCCGGCCGCCTGGATTGACGACGGGCACAACGAGGCGTGCGAGCGCTGGGCTGCCGACCGCAGCGAGGAGACGCTGCTCGTCTCGACAGACCCGTTTGTCGGGATGACGGACGAGCACGTCGAAGAGTTGATCGCCTGGGCGACTTCGATCAACGCTCTCTGAGCGCGTAGAAGCAGCGGTACGGCTGGCTGCCGGTATCCACCGTGGCGCTGCCGCCGATCGCCGTGCCGGAGACCAGAGTTGCCGTTGTGCCGCTCCAACTACTGCTCCACTCACCGCTCGAGACCGTAATCCGGGCGGCCCTGTCTGCGCCGACGAGTTCGGCCGCGCTCGGGAGATAGCCACCGGCCGAAGTGCAGGCCTGAGTTGCGGCGTAGCCGGAGACCGCCGCGCGCGCGCCCGTTTCCGAGCAGGCACTGCCAAGGTCCACGGTGCCCGACGGGCAGCGAGCTGTCAGCTGAGGGGCGTCCTTGCTATCCACCTTGCCTGCATTGGTCGCCGTGTCTGCGGTGGAGGCCTTTGAGATCTTGCCGAGCTTGGCCATGTTGATTTCGCGGTCGGTGAGCGTGTTCGACGCGAGGCGACTGCCCTGGACTGAAGCTGCCTGAATCTTTGAGTTGGTGACCGAGTTCGAGCGCAGCTTGCTGTTTGACACCGAGCCGACCTTGAGCTTCTTGCCCGAGACGGACTTGTCCTTCAAGCGCGAACCGCTGATCTTCGCTGCGGCGTATGCCGAACCGCCGAGCAACATGAAGATGGCGAGCGATGACATGATATTGGCGTATGTGAGGTGCTTACGGAGGATGCGCATGTAAATGCGAACACGCCCCGGAGCGTCCGGGTTGCGGCGTTGCCGCCGGACAGTTCAGCCGTCGTGCTTCTCGAGGTACTCGATGAAGAACGGGCGGAGAGCTTCGATGTGGTCGTCGCCCTCTTCTGCCTCCATGAAGTCGCGCAGAAGAGAGCCGATCTTGAAGATGTCTGCGCTGGCCTGATCCTGGTTGCCGACGGCGGATTCTGCCGCAGGGAGGATCTTCAGGAGGTCCCAGTAGAACTGCAGGTCGAGGTGCTTCTTGGCGCGGTCGGTTGCGCGGTCGTGCAGCTCTTTGGAGCTGAGGGCGTTTAGTTCTTCGAAGGTCGTCATGCGGCGAAGACGATAGCGATCAGCCTGCGAGTTCGCCCGCGAGCTTGCGGAAACGCGCGAGTGAGAGGTGGTCTTCCCCGAGGATCTCGATCAGCCACTCGTCCACCAGATCGATGTTGAGATCGGCCGTCACGACCATCATCTGCTCAATGTCGATCCAGTCCTTGGTTCGATCGAAAAACGCTTTGCAAATCATCAGATGCTCTGGAGAGAGGACCGGGATCGTGACCTCCGCGAAAGGAACACGCCTCAAATCACGCCTCATCTCGTCGTGAAGTCGGTCGTACGCGAAAAAGAGGTCGATTGGTGTGCGTCCCCAGAGCAGTCGGCACTGACCGCTCCGCGTCAGCCTCTCGAGGTTGGTGACTGAATCGACGCCGATCGCCGACAAGGCCTTTGCGACCGTCGGATAGTCCTCGACCGAGCAAAAGACGTTCACATCGACGTCAGCCGTTGACCTCGGCTCGGCGTAGTACGCCAGTGCCAGCGCTCCGCCGAAGGCGTGCGGGATGTTCGCGGCGTCAAGCGCCTCGTCTACTGCGATCAGCTTGGCTGGGAGGGAGGGTTCTGACATCGGTCAGGCCGCGCGCATCCGAGGGAACTTCAGCGGTGTGCCCGCGCGTTCCTGCGGAAGCGCATCTGCGAGTTCGAGCAAGTCGTGGAGGGTCCGACCTCGCTGTTCCAAGGACTCACCGGCCCACTCGGCAGCCTGCAGCGCTTCGTGACTGAGCTTCGGTGGGTCAAGCCGCTCGAGCTGGGCGAGCAGGGCGCCCGCCAGCCCGCGCGAAAGCCGCTCGCCGTGGTTCAGGCGAGTGAGTAATTCTCTGGCCGCTTCGTCGACAGGGGAAGCGGCGACGGTGGCGCCTGCGCGCTGCGCCTTCCGAATCACGCTCGCTCGGTCGAACGGCGCTTCTGCCCTTGATGCCGCGAGCGCGAGTGCGGTCTCGTCGAGCTCGCGGAAAGTGGCAAGGGTTCGGCTGCGCGGACCCTTCGAAGTTGTGTAGGACTCGCGGATCTCCCACCCACCACGCCTGTTGCTGACAACCGATGCCATAGTGGGCAGTATACCCACTATAAGCCGAACGCGTGGAACTTAAACGAAAAGCGCCGGGGCTCTCACCCCGGCGCTCTCGAAACAGCGCGATCAGATGACTCAGCGAACTACTCGCCAACCCCCTGCTCGCTCAAGCGTGCCAGCTCGGCCTCGAGGCCTTCGCCGGTCAACGCGCCGAGTCCGCCGTCGCCGTCACCAAGTGCTGCCAGCTCTTCTGCCGAAAGGCGGCCGAAGTCGAGGTCACCCGGAGCCGGCAAAGGCTCGGTGGGCTCGATCTCGATCGTGCGGTAGCGCTTGAGGCCGGTGGCGGCCGGGATCAGCTTTCCGATGATCACGTTCTCCTTGAGACCAACCAGGCGGTCGGTCTTGCGGTCGAGCGCGGCGTCGGTGAGGACTTTGGTCGTCTCCTGGAAGGAAGCGGCCGAGAGCCAGGACTCAGTGGCAAGTGAAGCCTTGGTGATTCCGAGAATGACTTCCTCGAACTGCACCTGCTCCTTCTTGGCCTTCTTGAGGTCCTTGTTCATCTGCTCGAGCTCGTACATGTCGATGAACTGACCCGGAAGGATGTCCGCGTCGCCCTTCTGCTCGACACGAACCTTCTTCATCATCTGGCGCACAATGATTTCGATGTGCTTGTCGTTGAT
Organism: Solirubrobacterales bacterium; assembly: GCA_016185345.1. Taxonomy (GTDB): domain Bacteria; phylum Actinomycetota; class Thermoleophilia; order Solirubrobacterales; family JACPNS01; genus JACPNS01. Next base: position 63,043 of record JACPNS010000022.1, read on the forward strand.
GTCGACGCCCTGTGACTTGTAGACCTTCTGGACTTCAGCGGTCAGGTACACCTCGGTGGCCGTGCGGCCACTGATGCGCAGCAGGTCGTGCGGGTAGAGCGAGCCTTCGTTGAGCTGCTTACCGGCTTCGATCTTCTCGCCGTGCTCGACGTACAGACGCGTACGGCGCGGGAACGAGTATGCGTGCTCCTCGCCGGCCTCGTCCGTGATCGTGATCTTGCGAGCCTTGTCGGACTCTTCGACCGCAACCTTGCCGGCCTGCTCGGAGAGAACCGCGAGGCCCTTCGGCTTGCGAGCCTCGAAGAGTTCGACGATTCGCGGCAGACCGTGCGTGATGTCGGCACCGGCGATACCACCGGTGTGGAACGTACGCATGGTCAGCTGGGTACCGGGCTCACCGATCGACTGGGCGGCGATGATGCCGACCGCGTCGCCGATCTCTGCGAGCTGACCCGTTGCCAGCGAAGCGCCGAAGCACTTCTGGCAGATACCGGTCTTGGCGCGGCACTTGAGCACTGAGCGCAGGCGGACCTTTGCGTCGGGCTCGTCGGCGAACGTCTCTTCGGCGTCGATGAGCATCTCGGGCGTGATCATTTCCTTCACGCCGCAGATCTTGCGTCCGCGCTTGGTTGCCCATTCGACGGAGGGGTAACGGCCGACGATGATGTCGTTGATCTCGCCGTCGCGCCAGATCTCGACCTCGACGTCGTCCTTGGTCTTGCAGTCGTGCTCGCGAACGATCACGTCCTGCGAGACGTCGACGAGACGACGCGTCAGGTACCCGGAGTCTGCTGTACGCAGCGCGGTGTCGGCCAGTCCCTTACGGGCACCGTGTGTGGAGATGAAGTACTCCTGAACCGTGAGGCCTTCGACGAAGTTCGCCTTGATCGGACGCTCGATGATTTCACCCTTCGGGTTGGCCATCAGTCCACGCATACCAGCGAGCTGGCGGATCTGCTTGAACGATCCACGTGCGCCGGAGTTGGCCATCATGAAGATCGGGTTCAACTCCTCGAGGTTGTCCTCCATGGCCTGCCCGACCTCTTCGGTTGCGGCAGTCCACTGCTCGACGATCAGGTCGTGACGCTCACCCTGCGAGATCAGACCCATGTCGTACTGCTCACGGATCTCAGCGACCTGCTTGTCGTACTTGGCGAGGATCTCTTCTTTGACCGGCGGGACGACGATGTCGTTTTTGGACACGGTGATTCCGGCGCGCGTTGCGTACTTGAATCCGAGGTCCTTGAAGGCGTCGAGCACGATCGCGACAGCAGAGGCACCGTGCGCGTGGATCAGCTTGCCGATCACCGCGTTGATGTCCTTCTTGCGCATCGACTGGTTGACGAACTCGTACTCCTTCGGGTTGAAGTCCTCGCCGAGAGTCTCTTCGAGCGAGCGCTCGATGGTCTCGTTGAAGATGATTCGTCCGACGGTCGTGAGTTCGTGCGCCTCGGTGCCGGGACGGCGGTACTCGGCGAGGTCCTGGAGCTTCACTGCGCCGTGCTCGTAGGCAAGTTCTGCCTCCTGCGCGTTGCGGTAGACCTTCGGGCGAGTCTTGGCCTTTCCGGCCTTGATCTCGGCTTCGATCTTCTCGAGCTCTTCGGCCGGCGGGCCGTAGGTCAGGTAGTAGGTGCCCAGCACCATGTCCTGCGACGGAGTCGCCAGAGGCTGACCCGTTGCCGGGGACAGGATGTTGTTGCTGGAGAGCATCAGCAGGCGGCACTCGGCCTGTGCTTCAGCTGAGAGCGGCAGGTGGACTGCCATCTGGTCGCCGTCGAAGTCAGCGTTGAACGCGTGACAGACGAGCGGGTGAACCTGGATTGCCTTGCCCTCGACGAGTTTGGGCTCGAAGGCCTGGATTCCCAAGCGGTGAAGCGTGGGAGCACGGTTCAAGAGGACCGGGTGCTCGTGGATGACCTCTTCGAGGACGTCCCAGACTTCCGGCACGCCGCTCTCGACCATCTTCTTGGCGGCCTTGATGTTCTGGACAACCTTGCGCTCGACGAGCCTCGCCATGATGAATGGCTTGAACAGTTCGAGAGCCATGATCTTCGGCAGCCCGCACTGGTGCAGGCGCAGCGACGGACCGGACACGATGACCGAACGGCCCGAGTAGTCCACGCGCTTACCGAGCAGGTTCTGACGGAAACGACCCTGCTTGCCCTTGAGCATGTCGGAGAGTGACTTCAGTGCGCGGTTACCCGGTCCGGTGACCGGGCGACCACGACGGCCGTTGTCGAAGAGCGCGTCGACTGCTTCCTGGAGCATGCGCTTTTCGTTGTTGACGATGATCTCCGGCGCGCCGAGGTCCAAGAGACGCTTGAGGCGATTGTTGCGGTTGATCACGCGTCGGTACAGGTCGTTGAGGTCGCTGGTTGCGAAGCGGCCACCGTCGAGCTGGACCATCGGGCGCAGCTCCGGCGGAATCACCGGCACTGCTTCGAGGATCATGTCGGTCGGCTTGTTCTCGGATCCCAAGAATGCGCTGACGACCTTGAGGCGCTTGACCGAACGCGCCTGCTTCTGGCCCTTGGCGGTCTTGACCTCGATGTCGAGCTTCTCTGCCTCGGCTTCCAGGTCGACCTGGTCGAGGAGGTCGCGAACGGCCTCCGCACCCATGCCACCACGGAAGTACTCGCCGAAGCCGTACGGGCTGCCGAAGCGCTCGCGAAGCTCACGGAAGAGTGACTCGTCCGGGACGATGTCGCGGATCTGCATCTCGGTGAAGAGCTCCCACGTGCGCTGCATGCGGTCGATCGAGGAGTCCATGTAGGCCTCGGTGTCGGCAATGTCGCCTTCGAGGGCCTTGCGGATCCCCTGCGTTGCCTTCTCGCGCTCGTCGGCCTTCATCTTCTTCGGGCTGGTCTCGAGGTTTTCGGCCCAGAGGTGGTCGTCCGGAGAGAAGTCGGTCTGCTTGCCGCTCTCGAAGTACTCGATGCGACGCTCAAGCGACTCCTGGATCTCCTGAACCATCTGGTTCTTCTCGGACTCGAGGCCGTCCACGTACTTCTGGACTTCCTTCTCGAGCTTGCCGAGGTCCTTCTGGCGCGCGTCCTCGTCGATGAAGGTGACGATCGATGCGGCGAAGTAGAGAACCTTTTCGAGGTCCTTCGGGGCCATGTCCAGCAAGTAGCCAATGCGGCTCGGGACGCCCTTGAAGAACCAGATGTGGCTGACCGGGGCGGCGAGGTCGATGTGACCCATGCGCTCGCGGCGAACCTTGCTGCGCGTGACTTCTACGCCACAACGCTCGCAGACGATTCCCTTGTAACGGACGCGCTTGTACTTACCGCAGTAGCACTCCCAGTCCTTGGTCGGACCGAAGATGCGCTCGCAGAAAAGTCCGTCCTTCTCAGGCTTGAGCGTGCGGTAGTTGATCGTCTCTGGCTTGATCACCTCGCCGTGGCTCCAAGAACGAACCTGCTTGGAGGACGCCAGACCGATGTTGATTGTGTCGAACTCGTTGATGTCAATCATGTGTTTGCTTTCTCTACGTACGTGGTCTGGGCGTGACTACTCGGAGGCGCCGCTGCTGTTGATTTCACCGGTCGCGAGGTCCTCGATGAGAGGCTCCTCTGCGGCGACCGGTGCCGGCGTTTCTGTCAGGTCTGCCGCGACTTCGGCGGGCACGTCTTCTACGGCGCGAACACCTGAGAGGTCGATGCCGAGCTCTTCAGCAGCGCGCAGCAGGTCGTCCTCTTCTTCCTGGATTTCCAGGTCGCCTCCGCCTTCGGAGCGCACCTGGACGTCGAGGCCCAGTGACTGCATCTCTTTGAGCAGAACCTTGAACGATTCCGGAACGCTCGGCTCCGGGATGTTCTCGCCCTTGACAATCGACTCGTACGCCTTGACGCGTCCGATCGTGTCGTCGGACTTGATCGTGAGCATTTCCTGGAGGGTGTAAGCGGCACCGTGTGCTTCGAGTGCCCAGACTTCCATCTCTCCGAAGCGCTGACCACCGAACTGCGCCTTACCGCCCAGCGGCTGTTGGGTGACGAGGCTGTACGGGCCGGTCGAACGCGCGTGGATCTTGTCGTCCACGAGGTGGAGCAGCTTCAGGATGTACATGTAACCGACGGTCACACGCTCCTCGAAGCGCTCGCCGGTGCGGCCGTTGTAGAGGTAGACCTTGCCGGCAGAGCGGCGTCCTTCGATCTCCTTCATGTCGATACCGAAGTCGACTCCGCGGGCCTCGTGCTTCTTGGCCCAACCGACGAGGGCGTTGTCCACGTCCTTCAGGGTGGCACCGTCGAACACCGGCGTGGCGATGTGCGTACGCGGGTCCGGCTCGCCGTTTGTCAGCTTGTTCTGCGGACGCTCGGGGTCGTCGTACCAACCCTCGGCAGCAGCCCAACCAAGGTGCGTTTCCAGCACCTGGCCGACGTTCATACGACTCGGAACACCCAGCGGGTTGAGGATGACGTCTACCGGGGTGCCGTCCTCGAGGTGGGGCATGTCCTCCTGCGGTACGATCTTCGAGATGACGCCCTTGTTGCCGTGGCGTCCAGCGAGCTTGTCGCCCTCGGAGATCTTGCGCTTCTTGGCCACGTAGACGCGGACGAGTTCGTTGACGCCCGGTGAGAGGTCGTCGCCGTTCTCGCGCGAGAAGGTCTTGACGTCGATCACGACGCCGCCTTCACCGTGCGGGACCTTGAGCGAGGTGTCGCGGACTTCGCGAGCCTTCTCCTTGAAGATCGCGCGGATCAGCTTCTCTTCTGCGGTGAGCTCGGTCTCGCCCTTGGGCGTGACCTTGCCGACGAGCAGGTCGCCTGATTTCACCTCGGCGCCAACGCGGATGATTCCGCGATCGTCGAGGTTGCGCAGTGATTCTTCTGAGCGGTTCGGGATGTCGCGGGTGATCTCTTCGTCGCCCAGCTTGGTGGTGCGGGCGTCGACTTCGTACTCCTCGATGTGGATCGAGGTCAGCACGTCGTCGGAGACGATGCGCTGGGACAGGATGATCGCGTCCTCGAAGTTGTAACCCTCCCAGGACATGAACGCGACGAGCAGGTTCTTGCCGAGGGCCATTTCGCCCTGGTCGGTGGACGAACCGTCTGCGAGCAGCTGGCCGGCCTTGACCTTGTCGCCCACGTTGACACGCGGCTTCTGGTGAATAAGCGTGCCCTGGTTGGAACGCATGAACTTCAGCGTCGGGTACTCGCGCTTCTTTGAGCCAGACGTGACGACAATGCGCTCGGCCTCTACGACCTCGACCACACCATCGGCCTCAGCGACGATGACGTCGCCGGAGTCCATTGCTGCGCGGTACTCCATGCCGGTTCCGACGAGCGGAGCCTCTGGGATGAGCAGCGGCACAGCCTGGCGCTGCATGTTGGAGCCCATCAGCGCGCGGTTGGCGTCGTCGTGCTCGAGGAACGGGATCATGCCGGTCGAGACGGACCAGATCTGCTCCGGAGAGACGTCCATCAGGTCTACTTCCTTGCCCGGAAGCGTGACGTAGTCGCCCTCGAAGCGGCAGAGGATCTCGCCGCGGAACTTGTTCGTCTTGGGGTCGACGTCGACGTTCGCCTGGGCGATCTTCTTGTCGGCCTCTTCGTTGGCGTCGAGGTGGACGATCGTTTCGGTGACGACGCCGTCCTTGACCAGGCGGTACGGGGTGGTGACGAAGCCGTACTCGTTGATGCTTGCGTGCGATGCGAGCGATCCGATCAGACCGATGTTCGGTCCTTCCGGAGTCTCGATCGGGCACATGCGGCCGTAGTGGGTTGTGTGAACGTCTCGGACCTCGATCGGAGCGCGCTCACGGGTAAGTCCACCCTGACCGAGGGCGCTCAAGCGACGACGGTGGGTAAGACCAGAGAGTGAGTTCGTCTGGTCCATGAACTGCGAGAGCTGAGAAGAACCGAAGAACTCCTTCAGCGCGGCCACGACGGGACGGATGTTGATGATCGTCTGCGGCGTGATCGTGTCTGCGTCCTCGGTGGTCAGCTTCTCGCGGACCGTGCGCTCCATGCGGTAGAGACCCATGCGGAAGTAGTCCTGGATCAGTTCGCCGACCGTGCGCAGGCGGCGGTTACCGAAGTGCTCGAACTCGTCGAGACGGGACTGGATCGGCTCACGGGCGTAGGTCTGGCCTTCTGCGGCGTAGTCCTTGAACTCGACGTCTTCCGGCATGCCCATGGCGCGCGGAAGGTCAACGAGCTCCTTGATCAGGGCAACGATGTCGGCGCGGGTCAGCTGGCGCTGGTCGAGCGGCTCGTCAAGCTGGAGGCGCTTGTTGAGCTTGTAGCGACCGACCTTGGTGAGGTCGTAGCGCTTGGGGTCGAAGAACAGGCTCTCGAGCAGGTTGCGGGCGTTGTCGAGGGACGGCGGCTCGCCCGGACGCTGCTTCTTGAAGAGCTCGATCAACGAACCTTCGTGCGTCAGGTGGGTCTCGTTGTCGGCCTCGAGCGTGTTTTTGATGTAGACGGAGTTGTCGAACATCTTGAGGATCTCGTCGTGGTCGACGAATCCGAGGGCGCGAAGAAGAACGGTCACCGGGAGCTTGCGCTTGCGGTCGATACGCGCGTAGACGCGGCCCTTCTTGTCGATCTCGATCTCGAGCCAGGATCCACGTGACGGCATGAGGTTCGCGAGGAAGACCTGCTTCTCGCGGTCCTTGGGCTCCATCAGGTAGGCGCCGGGCGAACGCTGCAGCTGCGTCACAACAACGCGCTCGGTTCCGTTGATGATGAAGGTTCCGCGCTCGGTCATCCACGGGAAGTCGCCCATGAATACTGACTGCTCGCGGATTTCGCCGGTCTCACGGTTCTGGAAAGCGACGGTCACAGAAAGCGGGCGCGAGTAGGTGAGGTCCTTCTCGCGGCACTCAGCGATGCTGTGTACGGCTTCTTCGAACTTGATGTCGGCAAAGACGACGCCGAGATTTCCGGTGTAATCCTCGATCGGGGAGACGTCGTTGATTGTTTCGCGGAGGCCACCCTTCTTCGGATCCACAAGCCAGTCAAATGACTGCTTCTGGATGTCGATCAGGTTCGGGACATCGAGCTTTTTGTCGAGACGCGCAAAGGTGCGACGTGTACGAGGTGCAGGCGCAGATGCCAAGGTAAAACAACTCCTGGTTTGGTTGGCTGGCGAAGGTATGTGCTCACGCTTGCCGGGCGTGAGTCATTGTTGGATACGGCGTTTGGGGGAGCGCAGCGACGTGCAAACTGCGCTTGAAAATGGTGGACACGAACCCTCACGGACCCCGGGCAATGTGCGTTAGGCACCTGTCTTTTTTGAAAAGACTGAATTGCGCGGCTGCGGATATAGGCGTTCGAACGATCAACTATAACACGAGGGTTGACGGAAGTGGACGGTTGCCCGGTTCTTGCACGAAAAAAGGCACGGCAGCTGCCGACCACCGCGCTTTCACGCGGCGGTCAGCGCCCCACTGCCGTTCCAGCGCGCCTTTGCTGGAAAAGTCGCCGCACGTAAGTGCGACCTGCCCGGGGCGAGTCTCCGCGAACGGAGTCTCGAAAAGTCCCTTCATATAGACAATGCGATTGGCGTAGTTTCTATGCGAAACAAAAAACGGCCCGGCGAATGCCGGGACCGTTTCGGAATGCTTTCACGTCGACCGACTCGAATCATGGACGGCTGACCGTCTCACAGTCGGCATTCACCGGGTCAAACGGCAATGCATCTGCCGTGACCGAGTCAGTTCCGTCACCACAAGTGAGCGACGGGTCGTTGTCGCCGACTCGCATCATCAGCGAGTCATTGCCCGCCAGGCCTGAAACCGTGTCCGCGCCGGCGCCGCCGGTGAGCACGTTCGCGAGAGCGTTTCCGGTGATCGTGTCTGCACCATCACCGCCTATCGCATTCTCGAAATCCCCGGAAACGAACGTGGACTCACCGGATTCACCATTGCCCGATCCCGCGTTCAGATTGATCGACACCGGGTTGGTGCGATCGGAGTAGGTCACCGTGTCGGTGCCTGCCCCGCCATAGATCGCGTCACTCCACGAGCCGCCCTTCAATCCCGGGTTCACCGTGTCGTCCCCGTCACCGGCGTTGATCAGGTCGCCGCCGAGACCTCCATTGATCGTGTCACCACCAGCAAGACCATTGAAGACGTTCAACGAGTTGTTTCCGGTGAGCGAGTCGGCTTGGTTTGTGCCGGTGACAGTCTGGATCCCGGACGAGACCTTGTCGTTCTCGCCTGGGGCACCATCGTTCGCGAGCGCGTCGAGCGTGACGCTGACGCTGGCACTCCGCGCCGAGTAGTCAAGCGTCGTCGACGTTGACGCGAAGTACGTGTCTGCGCCGGGCTCGGCGTAAAGCACCTCGTTCGAGCCAGCCGAACGAATCGTGTCGTCTCCATTTCCGCCGTCGTACGAGTTCAGGCCATTACTCATGGTGTCCTCGTCGATTGCTCCTCCGACAAGGGTGTCGTTCCCGTCGTTGCCGGTGAGCGAGTCTGCACTCTCACCGCCGTCGAGGTAGTTATCAGAGTCGTTACCGATCATGGTGTCGCTCCCGCCCCCGCCGATCGCCCGCTCGAATCCACTTGAGATGTAGTCGCCCTCACCGGGAACTCCATTCGCAGAACCCGGGTTTAGGTCGATACGAACGCCCGTGGCACGATTTGCGTACGTGACGGTGTCGGTGCCGCTTCCTCCATACATCGAGTCCGACCACTGGCCCGTCGATCCGCCGTCGTCGACTATGTCGTCGCCGTCCTCGCCGTTCAGATAGTCACCCCCGGGCTCGCCGTCGAGGGTGTCGTTGCCGGCGCGGCCCCAGAAGTAGTTGATGCCGCCGTTCCCGGACAACGTGTCATCCCCCTGAGAGCCAATCACTGACTGAACCTGATTCGTGACGTTGTCACCTTCGCCCGGCGATCCATCGTCGGCCGTGGAGTTGAGCGAAACGCTGACTCCGCTCGTGCGTGCCGAGTAGTCAACCGTCGTGGTTGCGCCCTGGTATTTGTCGGCACCGGGCTCGGCGAACATAGTCTCACTCGAGACCGCAGTGATCGTGTCGTTGCCGTTTCCACCGTCGTAGGAGTTGCTTCCGTTGCCGGCGATATCCTCGTCGGTTGCGCCGCCGATGAGCGTGTCGTTGCCGTCCAGACCAGAGAGCTGGTCGGCGCCCTCCTTGCCCTCGAGCTTGTTGTCGGAGGTGCTCCCGGCCAGCACGTCATTGAAATCGCTGCCGATCACGTTCTCGGTGGTCGCAGCAACGTACGAGTTCTCTCCAGCCTGACCGTCATTCTGTGAGTAGTCGAGGCTGATGTTCACGCCACCGGTACGTGCCTGGAAGCTGACGGTGTCGTTTCCGTTGTCTCCGTAGTAGCCAGAGGGCCACGCGGTGGGTGACGGGGCCCATATGCCTGCCTTCAGCGTGTCGTCGCCGTCATCACCGTGGAGGATCGTCCAGCCGTTGTTTCGACCGGTCAGCGTGTCATTTCCGGCCGCGCCGAGCAGCGATACGACCCCGGGACCAGCGGTCAGGGTGTCATTTCCGCTTCCTCCCTGGATCACGTAGTACGTCCCCGTGACCTTGTCCCCTTCGCCAGTGGCGCCGTCATCGGCATTGCTGTCGATAGTTACGTTGGTATCCGTTGAGCGAGCCGAGTAGCTGAGCGTTGTGTTGCCCTTGGCACCGCCGATGTACGTGTCCGCACCGGGCTCGGCGTCGAGCTGCATGATCTGGTTACTGGCCTGTAGAACATCATCGCCGTTTCCACCGGTGATCGTCTCGTCATCGAGTCCGGTGTCGCCCTCATCCGTTGGTCCAGCGATCACCGTGTCGTTTCCGTCGAGCCCATTGATCTGGTCAGTCCAGTAACTGCCGTCGAGGCGGTTATCGCCGGCGCTACCGGTCAGCGTGTCGCTGCCCCATGTGCCGTTAATGTTCTCGACGTCGGTCTTGACGTTGTCGGACTCCTGCGGATACCGGAGGCCGTCGTTCGCGACGCCGTCGATCGAAACGTTCACGCCGTCCGAGACGAGCCCGTTGGCTGCGTCTTCCCATGAGTAGTGCTTCCAGTAGTCAACGGTGTCGGTTCCGTTACCGCCGTTGAAGACGTCGTTGCCGAGGTTGCCGACAAGGGTGTCGTTCGCGTCGCCGCCGTTCAACATGTCGTTGCCGGCTCCACCTTCAATCCGGTTTGCAGCGGCACCGCCGGTGAGCGTGTCAGCTCCCGATCCGCCCGTCAGATTCTCGATGTCGGTCTTGACGTTGTCTGTCTCGCCGCCGATGCCGTCGTTGGCAGTTCCGTCGATCGTCGCCGTAACGGCAACGGTGCGGGTCGAGTAGCTCGCGGTGTCCGTACCGCCGAGACCGTTGAAGACATCGTTTCCGGTGCCGCCGTCAAATGTGTTGTCGGCAGAGCTGCCAGTCAGCGCGTCGTTACCTGACCCCGAGCGAATTGACTCGACGTCGGTTTTGACATTGTCAGCTTCACCACTAACGCCGTCGTCGGCCGTGTTGTTGAGCGTCACGGTGACCGTCGCTGTGCGCTCTGAGTAGTCGGCGGTGTCGATGCCCGAGTCGCCGTTCAGAGTGTCGACGCCGGTGCCCGGCCGCAGTGAGTCGTTGCCCGCGCCGCCCGAAAGCACATTGGCTCCGGACGTTCCGGTGAGCGTGTCATTGTCGGAGCCGCCGACGAGATTCTCGATACTTGAGCCGATTGAGTCGTTCTCGCCGGCTCCGCCGTCATTGGCCACGCCATCTATAGATATCGAGACGCTGCTCGAGCGGTCGGAGTAGGACGCGGCGTCCACGCCGTTTCCACCATCGAGAGTGTCAGTTCCGAGGCCCGGGAGGATCGTGTCGTTGCCGTCACCGGATACGAGCGTGTCATTTCCGGAGTTGCCGGTGAGCACATTGGCCGCGGTGCTACCGGTGAGTGAGTCGTTGCCGGAGCCGCCGATCACGTTCTCGATATCGGTCTTGACATTGTCATTCTCGGCCGCCTCGCCGTCATTGGCGGTGCCATTGATAGTTGCGGTCACCGCGCTCGAGCGAGCCGAGTAATCGACACTGTCAACTCCTCCGGAACCGTTGAAGGCGTCGGCGCCAGGGCCGCCGTCAAACGCGTCATTGCCCGCGCCACCCGTGATCGTGTCGTTTCCGGATCCGGCGAACACGGTCATCGGGGTTGCCGCGCTGGACGAAATCGTGTCGTTCAGATCACCCGTGCTCGCCGAGATCGAAGTGACACCTGAGCTGGAGCAGGTTGCCTGTTGCGAACTGACAATCGTGCACCCTGCGCCCGCGGTGAGCGTTGCCACTGAATCGCTCACTGTATATGTGCCGGAGCTGAGCGAAATTGTCACGTTGTTCGCCGCGGCGTTTCCCGCAGTGAAGGTCAACCGACCAGCACCGATCTGCACCTTTGCAGTTCCATCAGCTGGGCGAAGTCCCTCGACTGCGTTGGCAACATTCAGTCTTCCGCCAGAGACCGTCTTACCGGACAGCGCGGCCAACGGGTCCGTTGTGCTCAGCAGGGCGTCTTTGATCCGCGCAACGCTGGCGGTCGGTTCGAACCCGCGAAGTAGACCGGCCGCGCCGGCGACATGCGGAGTCGCCATCGAAGTTCCGCTGTAGTACGCGTAGGAATTGTCCGGGGTTGTGCTGTAGACGTTGGACCCTGGAGCCCCCAGGTCCACCCTGGTCGCGCCAATGTTGGAGAAGGATGAGAGCTGATCCTTCGAGGTGGTTGCGGCAACGCACACAACATTCGGCTCATCGAATGAGCACGGGTACGCGGGGTTTACCTCATTGTCGTTGGTGTCGTTGCCAGCCGCGAACACATAGAGCGTCTGGGGGTTGCTGCTGATTGCGTCCCGTTCTGCCTGGGAATAGCCGTAGCCGCCAAAGCTGCCGTTTACGACACCGGCATTCCTACCCGCATAAACGAGTGCGGGGACGATCGAGGCGTCCGTACCGGAGCCCTCGTTGTCGAACGCCCGGACCGGCACGATCGATGCTGCCCAGTTGATTCCTGCAACGCCAACGCCGTTGTTTCCTGCAGCCCCGATCGTTCCGGCAACGTGGGTGCCGTGACCGTTCACATCCATCGGATCGTTGTCGGGTGCCGGTGCCGAGAGGGTCGCGCCCACGAAGTCCCAGCCGCGGACGTCGTCTGCGTAGCCGTTGCCGTCGTCATCGATGTTGTTGGTCTCTTTGCCACCGCCAGACTCCCCGGCGTTGGTCCAGATGTTCGATGCGAGATCTTCGTGGTTGTAGTCCACGCCGGTGTCGATCACCGCGACGCGATTGGCGGCGGCGCCGGTGTAGCGGTCCCACGCCTCGGCGACATCACTGTCTGCATCTGCATTTCCAGTGACCGAGTTGATCGTCTGACCGGTGTTGTTTAGTCCCCAAAGCTGTGAGTAGCCCGGATCGTTTGGTGTCGCCGCGACCGAATAGATGTTGTTGGTTTGCGCGTACGAGACCGCCGACTCCTTGTCCAGCTCCGACGCGACCGAACGCTCATCGCTGCCTGTGGGCAGCGCGGTGAGAACCAGACCAGGTACCGGCAATACCTTGCGTTTCTTGAGTCCGTGCTTCTTGAGTACCTTGCTGCGCTCATAGGCTGACGAGCTCGACTTGAACCTCACCAGCAACTCGTCCGGGACGAACTTGTTCTTCGTTTTTTCGGGCCTGTTCGCCGGAGGTATGAACCTGTTTACCTCCGCCATCTTGACGCGATCGACCGGCGACAACTGTCCGTTGAAAGAGCGAGTTGGCGAGTCTGACGAAGCCATGAGACCTAGAAAGTTCGCTGCCGCGACCACGGCGGCTATCACCGCTGAGATGTGAATGAGTTGCTTCGAGCGCATTGTTGTGAGCCTTCCCCCTGCTGCACGCCGAGTTGGGCGTGAGTGCGGCCGCCTTCGACGAGCGGCGATTAACTGTCAACTCATCAATGCGTGTGCATGACGTTTTATGCGCAAGAAGTTTGAGAAGTAGAGGAGTTGAGCAGCTGCCGTTCGCCGTAACTACTGGCACGACGACAGGCGCCCCACTGCCGTCCCTGGCGCGCCGACACCGGGAGAATTGCTGGCCGATGCGCACAGCCCTTCTCGGGCGAGTTTCCGAAACTGGGATCTCGTCGATGCCCCGTCACCAGTTCAATGCGCGAGCGAGGACGTTTATGCGAAAAGAATTACGGGCGCACTCGCACTGCGATCGATTTCGAGACGCCAGTCTCGTAAGGCCAGCCCGTCGACTTGACGCGCGCATGGAAATAGACCGTCGTCGGGCGGCGTGCAGAGGTCGGAGACCACTTCGCCGTGAAGCGACCCTTCGACGTGGTTGAAGGTACGCCGACCGTTGGCATCCACCTTCCGTTGCTGAAGAATTCGATCGACACGTCCTTGCCGCCCACCTGGAGACTGTCACTTCCGCTGGCAAGGCGTCCAGTGAACCGAACCGTCCTGCCGACCTTCACAGCCCGCGTCGAAGCGCGCAGGCTGACTACGGCGCGAACGCGCAGCCGTACGAGTTGCTCGGACTGTCCTTCCGTGCGGTCACCGGCGAACCGAATCGCGATATTTCGTGACGGACCTCGTGGAATCGGGATTGTGTAGCTGCCGTCGGATCTGGTCGTCGCGGAGTAGCGCTTCGTGGTATCCGTGTTCACGATCTCCGCAGACGCCGTCACTTCGCGGCGGGCAAGAACTTCGCCGCGGCTATCGCGTAGCCGGCCGACGATGGCCACTTCGCGGCCGTAGCTGATTCGCCTGAAACTGCTCGCCGAAGATACATCTGGCTGGCCCCGTTTGACAAACGCGATGGCGGCGGTGATACGACTCGCCGGGCGCAAGGGCAGGTCGAGCTCGAGATAGCCAGGCGAACCCGCGCCGGGCGAAACCGCATTTCCGGCGAGATCTCGTGCACACACGCGAACCGCGTAGCGACCAGGCGGAAGATCGTTCTCGGGGATCGTGCGAGCCAGTGATTTGGCTCCGTCACCACGGAGGCGATCGACCTCACCAACGCTCGTCCATCCGAGGAAAGGCCCCAAACGTCGGATCTCGACCCAGGCGCTGTCAAGTCCGGATGCGGCATCTGAGGCAGTTGCGATCAGCGCCAGTGGGTTCGACGGATCCCGACCCTCGAGGACGGCGCTGGGAGATGTTGAATCTACGAGTACACGCCGCGAAACCCAGTCGCTCGCGTTCCCCGCTACATCGACGGCTCGAGCCTGAAGGTCATATTCGCCGTCACTGAGAACCAGCGTCGCCTGATCTCCGCTCACATTCGTTGTCGCCCCAGCGAGCCCGAAGCGATACTGGATCGTGGCGATGCCCGACGTTCCGTCATTTCCGTTGATGCTCACGGAGGCAGGGCTGACTGACCATCCCTCTCGGGATGCACCACTGAAAGTGATCGTGGGCAAGTCGCCGTCAATGTTCAGCTCCTTGGTGTCGGTAGCCGAAGCCAGCCCCGAGCACGCGACCGATCGAGCATGCACGAAATGGCGGCCCGCTCCCAGACTTTTCGGAATCGCAACCGACGTACTGCTCACCAATTCATCCATGTCGATTGCTGGAATCGCGTCGCGATCGTCATCAAACTGCACTGCGTAGCCGCAGATGCCGGACTCAACGTTGGCGATATCCGGAGCTGTCCAAGTCTGCACGAGACCTTGATCGAGTGCCGCCAGTGTCTTCCATCCAGTCGGCATCAACGCAGGCGGGCCGGGGGGCGTCTTGTCGTAGGTCACATCGATCTTCTCGCGGGCGCCGACATTCCCCGCACCGTCCACTACCCATACTTGAACGCGCCAACTGCCTTCGCTGGGCAAAGAGATGTCGCCTGTCGAATTGTTGTAGTTCGCGATCTGGAAGGGCGGATCTGCGAGTCCGTCGTCGAGCGGATCGACGTCGAAGTACGAGTACTCGACACCCGAGCCCGCGACGTTCACAGGATCTTCGGTGACGTCGTCGAACGCGATGTCAATCACCGAATCGAGCACGACATTCCCTTCACCGTCTGGCTCCACGAGCCGAAGATTCTTCGGCTTCGGCGGAGGCGTACCGTCGATTTTCAACGTCGCGATCCACGGGTCGGCCCCGGGCTCTCCAGCCCCATTCACATTCGTGAGCCTGAACTCATACACGCCGTCAGTGATTCCCGGCAGAGGCAGCGGCCCCGTGCGAGAAATGACGAGTGGGCAGACCATCAGCGACGACGGGGGCGTGCTTCCGACGCACTGATTCGCCGCGCTCCAGATTGTCTGGCCGCCCACGGTCGCCTTTGCAGAGCGAACGCCGGACTCGTAGTCCTCGAACGAAAAGTCAGCCTCAAGCCCGTCCGGCCGGACCCAGGTCGAGTAGTCGGGATTCAGCGCAAAGGTCGGAGTCGAGCTGACCCACGGCGCTCGAGTGATGTCGTCATCGGCGAGAATCTCGATGCGGTTGATGTTCATGCTCGAAGTGCGCGTACACGAATCCACTACGCATTTGGCCTCCAAATACAGGCCTCCGGTCCCCGAGAACTGCGCGTCGACCCGCACGGTTGTGCCCGCCGGTGTGGCGTAGAAGGCCTTCGCAGGTGCACATTCGTAGCAACCGCGGACCGAATACTCGATGTCACCGCTCGTATCGCCTCCAGTCACATCGAACGACACCGATTTGATCTTTGACGAGGACCGAGTGTTGAGCGATGCAAAGCCGAGCTCATTGCGAACGGCATACGGCGACGGACCCGATCCGGTCGGCATGTTCAGTTGGATGCCGGAAGGGCAGTTGTCGACCGCTTGGATGTGGCTGGAGCTGACTTCCCAGAAGCTCGTTTCAAACGGATACTCGATCGGCGTCGAACACCCATTCACGGCGTACTCCCCGGCCGACGCCGGCGCAGGCGAGAGCAGCGCTCCGACCAGCGAAAGAGCAACGGCGAAGACTGCGACGTTCAACCGCATCATGGCGTCACCGTCACATCGATCGAATCAGACTGACCACGCTCAAACGGCCAGAACTGCTCGGCGGGGGCGACCGCCCGGATGCGAAATGTGACCGCCTTGCTGCCGCGATTGATGTATCGGAAGCGATAGACGAAGCGCCCGTCATCCGACGCGTGCAGGGTCTTTCGAACAGAGCCATACCGGCCGCCAGCGCGCCACTGAAGCACGATGCGTTTGCCGTTTTCTGGTTGGGCGAAAGGCGTGCCGGAAACGCGACCACGGAGATTCAGTGTCTCGCCGCTTCGAATCTGTTGCCGCCGAGGGAGCAGCGTTAGCCGAGCGGCGGTCAAGACGCGGGCGACCGCGCTCGTAGGCGCGACCGTGGCGTCGCCGAGAAAGCGCGCTCGAATTGTTCGGTTCTGGCCGCTCTTCAGGTTCACGCGCCAACTACCGTCGGCCAGGGTCGTGGTCGTGATCGGCTCGCCCTCGATTCCCTGCTCGGGCGTGGCTGCGACCTCGATGCTTCGGCCCGACAGAGCTGAACCATCCGCGGACTTGAGTGTCCCGCGCGCAAGGAACCCCTCACCCCACCGCCCGAACGCCAGCGTTGTCCAGCGCTTTTTGCCAGTTGAAGCAGACACCGAAAGCTTGAGGTTTGCCGATTTACGGAGCGGCGCCGTGAAGCGAGCTGTGGACCCGTCGGCAAACGAGGTGATCGTTGTCGCGTGCCCTGCCTTGTCATACGCGACCAGGGCCAACGGATATTCCCCGGCGGGTAGGCCCTCTGGCAGCTGGGCCGCGATTCGGAAGCTCTGTGCTCCGCCTCTGGTCTCGCCGATTCGGCGCCAGACACCCGTCTGGTCCCGATATTCGAGGCGCGCCTCCGAGATGCCGGAGTCGCTGTCTTCGACGACGGCTGCGATCGATCGTGGGTCCTGCGCGTCGCGTTGCTCGAATGCCCCGGTCGGCGCCGAGGCGTCGACGTTGACTGCGAACGTCGACGGTTCAGAAAAGTTTCCGGCACGATCTGTAGCGGTCGCCGTCACCGTGTGTCGGCCGGGACCCAGCTGGAGTGATTGCTGTTCCGCGTCGGAGAAAACGGCTGCGGCGCCGTCCACCGAGTACTCGAGCGACGCGATTCCGGAGTTTCCGCCGCCCTGAACTGGATCTACGGCCCTAAGTCGGAAAATGTCTGTTTCACTGAGCCACTCGGGTCCAGCATGTGCTGAGACCGTGGGCGCGCCGAAGTCGATCAAAACCGGCACGTGCGCGATCGCACCCGCAAGACCCGCGCAACTGAACGACCGAATGTGCAGCGACACGTCGCCCTGGGGTAGCGCTTCGAGCTCGGATGGGGCGAGGTCGTAGCTGTCGAGATCGCCTTCAGCACTCAGGTCGTCTGGATCCTCCCCGGGGTTGAAGCTTGCCAGCCGGCTGAATGCGAGTTTTGCCCCGCAGATCCCCGATGGTCCAGCGTTGTAGTTCGACCAACTGACCCCTCTGCCCCCAGCGAGGTCCGTGCGATTGAAAGGCGCGATCGAGTCCACCAAGGGTGGATTGGGTACGTATGTGTCGAGGTTCAGCGTTAGGGGCGTGCGTTCACTCTCATTGCTAGCGGCGTCAACCGTCCAGATCGAGAGGTTCACGGTCGAGTAGCCAGTCAATCTCACGCCGATCGAGTTCGTCGCGCCAGCGATGTACCGCGGTGGTGGGTCGCTGGAGAAGTCCGGACCCTCGATGTCGTAGTAGGTGCCAGCAACACCCGATTCAGTCGTCGACTCGTCTTGGCTCTCTGAGTACGGCCAGTCGAGGTCTACGACACCTCGATTGACCCAGCCGTTCCGGCCGGGTGTCACGACCACGTCATCTGGAGCGGGCGGCGACGTCGAGTCAACCTTGAAGGTGCGCGTGACTTCGGACCGTTCACCCGCGTAGTCGGTGACGACAAATCGAAGTGTGTAAGCGCCGTTCGGCAGGTCCGACGCGAGGATGTCAAGACTGGATGCATTCAACGGCGGACAGAAATCCCAGAAATCCGGAAACTCAGCGATGCCACATTCAAGTAAAGGTTCCTCGATTCCGTCAATCGATAATCGCGCAGATGCGATTCCGGCGCCTGGGTCCTCGGCCGAGTAGGAGACAGGAACGTTCTCCTTTTGCCAGCCCTGAGGTACTACCAGTGAAACGACCGGTGGGTTGTCGTCGCGATACGTGATCTCGATATCCGAAAAATGCAGCGCGGCACCCGGCTGACAAATGCCTGGGCCCATACAGTCGCCCACAATCATCACTCGGCGGGCGCCAACCGGAAGCCCACCATTTTCGACCGTCAGTTCGAAGTCTCCAGATCCCACTCCGTTTGGGCCGCTGACCGTCACGATCCTCGAGAAGTCGCACACTGCGGCGCAAACCAAGAATCCTTGACGAGTCAAATTTGATGTGCCGTTCGATCCCCACATCTTCACGCGGACAGATTCGATTGGCTTGCCGTCGGAGACTCCGTACACATAGTGGCCGTAGTGCTGTCCGGGGGACGTCGGGACCTGAAGAGAGAGGTCCATCTGGTCCGGGCAATTGTTCTCCAACTCGAAATAGCTGGTGATTTCGGCTTGCTCCCAGGGATACCCCTCGATGCAGGCGTTCTCAACGTAGGTGCCAGCGAATGCTGTCGCGGGAGCCACCGCCAAAGCTGCGGCAATCAGGGTAAACAAGATCAGAAGGCGCTTCACGGTGCGAGCCCACCCACTTCGGGCGCGGCATCTGCTGGCGCGGTGGCCGGCGGTAGATCGTTGGGATCTCCGGATGCGTAGTCGGTGTCGCCTCCAACTTCTCCACCGCGAGTTGATGCGGATTCGCCCGAATCACGGACCGAGGCGCGCGCCTCGCGCTTGGATGAACGCTTCGATGAGGTCTTCGCTTTGGGGCGCTCGACCTCGCGCTCAGGCGTCTGAGCGGCAGCCTCCGAACTGGCTGGCGCCACGGGTGCAACCGTACGAGTGCCACGTGGCTGCTCAGATCCATCATCCGCAGCGTGGTTTGCGGCGACCCCTCCGCCGACCAACGCAGCAACCACGGCTCCCAACGCGGCAATCTTCTTCGCAGTGAGGACATCGGCACCGCTGGCCGACGCGGCTCCCGCAGGGCCAGCGATCCGCTCATAGACAGAGTTCCAGCCGACGGCGAGTTGATCGATGATACGCCCGAACAGGCCACTCGACTGCGTTCCTCCCACGGCTAGCGGCATAGCGATCGCGAGCTCCTTCGGCGCAACACGCATTTCTCTGAGTGTCGCTCGACATGCGAGGCAATGCTCCAGGTGGTCTTCGGCCTCGGCCTGCTGATCGGCGGCTCCCTCGCCGTCGGCGAGCATCGAGAGGACGGGAAACATTCGCGAGCACTCAGCTCCGGACTCGATCAGCCCGACTCGGACTCTCAGAGCCTTTCGGCCTTCGCTTAGTAGACGGTTCACCTTGGCGTACGAGAAGCCGGTGATACCGCAGATCTCGGGGTAGTCAAATCCATCTGCGCGCAACAACAGGCACCGCGTTTGGTCTGGGCGCAATCGCTTCAGTGCCTCGCGAGAGACGCCATACGACTCGCCGTCGACCACGGAGTCCTCGGGAAGTGCCTTGTCTCCCGCGACGCCGGACATGATCGCGTCGAACTCGCCATCAAATTCGCGCTTTCGTGAGCGCGCGATCTGAAACGCCTCGTTACGGATGACCGTGTGCATCCACGCGGCGATGCCTTCGGCGTTCTGCTCGGTCGGCGGACTGGTCAGCAGCGTCTCAAGCGCGCGCTGATAGGCATCCTCGGCGTCTCCCGGGCTGGGGCTGTTGCGTCGTGCGGTCGCCAACCATTGATTTCCGTATCGCTCGACGAGCTCTTCGATCTGCAGTTGATCCGACTCCGCTGCAAGATCGACGAGGTCGCGAGCGTTCCTGTGAACTGCCAAGAAGCTTCCGAGCCTTAGATTCTCATGGGACTCATCGCCACGGCGCTGGCGTCTGGTCCCCCCACCAGATATGCAGCGAGGGTACAGAAAATGAGTAGCTATTCCAAGCGGATCTTGAAGCGCTGGTTCTACCCGTGAGTAACTCCAAGCCCGCTCTGTAGGATCGATCCTCGCGTATCCCGCTGGGACGCGAGCCTGTCCATGACACGTTCCAACCCGGAAACAGACGCGATCGCCACCGACGCCATCGGCCAAAGTCGGCGCGCCCTGCTCGACGCGATCGGGCCGGCCCCGGAGATGACTTTGATCCGCCCGTTCGGAAATTACGGCGACGAGCTGATCTGGGCGGGCACCCGCGAGCTCTTGCGCGGTCGCATCTACCGTGAGATCGGGATCGATCAGGTCGCATCGTCCAGCGGCGAACTCGCGGTGATCAGCGGCGGCGGTGCTTGGAGTCGTAGGTACAACGAGATGATGCCCGAGGCTCTCGCGATCGCCGAGCTTCGCTTCGAGCGAGTGATCGTGCTGCCCTCGTCGTTCGAAGTTGCCGAGGATCGTGTGCGCGCGGCGCTCGAACGGACCAGCGCGACGGTTTTTGCCCGGGAGCGCGAGTCGTTCGAACAGATTCGCGAGCTCTGCCAAGCGCGCCTGGCGCACGATTGCGCATTCTTCGCCGACTTCTCGCGCTACGACGCGCCCGGCGAGGGAGAACTGAATGCCTTCCGGGTGGACGGCGAGCGCCTTGGCATACGTGCGATCCCGGCGGACAACGTCGATATTTCAGACGAGGCCGAATCGCTCGACGACTGGCTGCGCACGATTGAGCGGCACGCCGTGATCAACACCGACCGCGCTCACGTGATGATTGCCGCGGCGATGCTCGGCAAAGCGGTTCGGTACGCACCAGGCAGCTACTTCAAGGTCGAGGCGCTCGCCGAGTTCGCGCTCGGCGATTTCGATGTTCGACCGATCGCAGGGCCCGCTGACCCGGTTGAATCTGCCCCCACCCCAGCCACCAACGCAACTCTCGATTCCCCGTCGCGCGTGACGATCGCTGTGCTCAGCCGAGATCACGGTGAACAAGCCGTCGAGGCGATCGACTCGGTCATGAGCGACCCCGCCGACAAGCGTGTGCTCCTGCTGGATCGCAACTCACGACCGCGGACGCGAGCTGCGCTGGAAAGAATGCTCGATCGAAACCCGCAGGTCGATTTTCGATTCTCCGATCACGATTCAGGAGAGGCGTCGAGCGTGCGGCTGGCCACTGAACTTGCCAAGTCGGAGTACGTCATGTTCCTTGACGACCAGATGCAGCTCGAACCGGGTGCGCTCGAAGCCCTGATCGACGCGCTCGACGCGGATCCGAGCGCCTCGGCCGTGGCGCCATCGGTTGTTGACGAGCCCGGCTCAATCTTGCACTGCGGCGGATGGCCCGAGGTCGATTCTCAGAGCATCACCGTTGACGTGACTCGGAACGATGACTCGACCACGACGGGCTGGGTCCCGACGAAGGGGACGCTCTTCAGGCGCTCAGTTCTCGACCAACTCCCGTTCGCGGACGACCTCGATCTGCCCTGCCAGAACGCTGACTGGACTCTGCGCCTCGAAGAACACGTGCCGGGCAGCCTTCGCCGCTGCCCGGAGGCGCGAGTGCGAACTCGGGCGGGCGTCGAGGCGCCGCACGGATCAAGCCTCGCCGAGCGCGCCCTCGCGATTCGCTCCTTGCCCGCCCACGGCAAGTTCTTCGCCGCTCACGGGCTACTGGTCTCAAACGCCCTGCTCGACCTTGTGCCCGAGCTTCGAGATCCAGACGGCAGTCTCAATGCGCAGGCCGCAAGGCTGCTGCTTGCAGTAGTTGAGGCACGCGGCACCGATTGGACGCTGATGGAGTGGATGAACGGCGGGCTCGAGCTACTGCTCGAGCGCCCGGCAGACATCGAGCCCGAACTCTCAGACGCGCAACGCGAGCACATCGCCTGGCTCGAGGCCCGCAACGCAAGCCTCATCGGGATCGAGAATGGCGGCTGGTGGAAGCTGCGCGGCAGGCTGCGAAAGATCATCGGGCGATGATGACGACAAAAATCCGACTTCATGAACCCGTCGTCCGCGGCAATTCGGTGGACTTCTCCTGGACGATCTCGCCCGACGAGGGCTTCTATCTCGACCCACGATTCACGCTTGAATTCCCTGAATCGGTTCAGGTGAGCGCTGTGCCTGAAGGCGTCTGGCTTCGCGTGATGATGATCTGTCTCTACTCGCACTGGGTCGTCTTGCGTCCCTGTCGCGTTGTGCTTCCGCGTCGCCTCCCTTCTGGCGAGCGCGAATTCTGGTTGCGAATGATCGACGCCGCGGCCTGGACGCTCGAGAACGATCAGGATCGAGTGGGCGGGCCCGATTTCGCAGAACGAACGGCGCGCGAGGTCGAACTGGTCGAGACGGGGCCGCGGACGGAGCAACTCACTGCCGCACCCGATCGATCGCGGGTGGTCACGAGTTTCAGCGGCGGCCGCGACAGTCTCACGCAGGCGGGGATCCTGGACGAACTCGGCCGCTCGCCCCTGCTTGTCACGACGGTTTCCAGGCGCGAGGGGAGCATCGAGTTCGAGACCCCGCGCTTTCGCCACGTGCTCGCAGAGACGCAGGCGCGCACAGGACTCGAGCTCGTTGAAATCAAGTCCGACATCCGAACGTGTTTCGACAACTTCCATCCTGCCGTCGCCCGCTACGGGATGGCCGTGAGCGAATTCACGGACACGTTGCTCTACTTCACTTCTTGCTGGGTAACCGCCTGCGCTCGCGGAGGTGGCAGCATTTTCCTCGCGTCCGAGGCCGAGGTTCAGGAATCGTCACGCCGCGACGGCGTGGTCGTGCAGATCGAGCACTTCGGATACACCTCGGCAACTCAACGGGCGCTCAGCGCCCTGATCGCCCCGACGGGAATCTCATACTCGGGCCTGACCGCGCCGCTGGAGCACTTTCAGATCCAGAGGATTCTCGACAAGCGCTACCCCAAGCTGCGGGACCTTCAGTACACGTGTTACTCACAGGCGCCGGGCGAGGACGCCTGCAGCAACTGCTTCAGCTGCCTGAAGGGGGCGCTGCACAAAATCTCCGATGACACCACTCCGTCGGAAATCGGAATCGATCTTGACCGGGTGCTCACGGCGCGCTCTGATTGGAGCCCGAGCGATGACGGCGAGAAGGCCCGTGGGAGCGTCGCGGCCGGTTACGGCGAGCGCATGAACAACCACCTGGTTCGCGTGCTGCGCAACCTCGATGCAGAGCGGGTCTCCGAGTTCGCGCCCGGTGGCAAGCTCTCCGAACCGGCTCTGGCCGGATTCGCGAAACTGCGCGCGACGGCCCTCGCCGCTCCGGACCCTCCCGACGAACCCGGCTACCGCGAAGGCTTCCTCGATCTACTCGAGGAGCCACTTCGCGGCGAGCTTGATTCATTGCTTGGCGAACACTTTGCGGCTGAACCGCCGGAGCGCCACGCGCAACTGCTCGAGAACACGCTGGTGATCTCGGACTGGATCGCAGCGCCGCTCGCGCGGCGCAGCTAGCCCAGCTTGGCTTCGAGCGCGGCGATCTGCTGGTTCATCTCTTCCGGCAGACGCTCACCGAGCTTGGCAAGGAACTCCTTGACCTGCGGGAGCTCTGCCTTGAGGCGCTCGGTGTCAACCGTCAGCAGCTCTTCGAGAGTCGCATCGCTGATGTTGAGGCCTTCGGTGTTGAGGTCCGCTGCGTTCGGGACGAGACCGATCGGGGTCTCGACCGCGTCGACCTCGCCATCGAGGCGACGGCATACCCAGTCGAGCACGCGGCTGTTCTCGCCGAATCCCGGCCAGAGAAAGTGGCCCTGGTCGTCCTTGCGGAACCAGTTGACGTAGAAGATCTTCGGCAGCTTTGCGCCGTCGGTCTTGCCGATCTTCAGGTAGTGGTTGATGTAGTCGCCCATGTTGTATCCAGCGAACGGCAGCTGAGCGAAGGGGTCAAAGCGGAGCTGACCGACGGTGCCTGCGGCCGCGGCGGTCTGCTCGCTGCTCATCGTCGCGGCAAGGAACGTGCCGTGCTCCCAGTCAAAGGACTCACGGACGAGCGGCACGACGGTGGCGCGGCGGCCACCAAAGAGAATTGCGTCGATCGGCACACCGGCCGTGTCCTCCCACTCGGGAGCGATGCACGGAGCCTGTTCGGCCGGTACGGCGAAGCGGGCGTTGGGGTGCGCGGCGGTTGTTTCTGAACCGGGCTCCCAGTCGTTGCCCTTCCAGTCGATCAAATGGTCGGGCGCGCCCTTGGTCATGCCCTCCCACCAGATGTCGCCGTCGTCGGTCAGCGCGCAGTTGGTGAAGACTGTGTTCTTGGTGATCGTGTCCATCGCGTTCGGGTTTGTCTCGTAGGACGTGCCCGGCGCGACGCCGAAGAAGCCGGCCTCGGGGTTGATCGCGTAGAGGCGGCCGTCGTCGCCGAACTTCATCCAGGCGATGTCGTCGCCGACCGTCTCGACGGTCCAGTTCTCAAGTGTGGGAACGAGCATTGCGAGGTTGGTCTTGCCACACGCGCTCGGGAATGCAGCGGCGATGAACTTGACCTTGCCGGCCGGTGAGGTCAGCTTGAGGATCAGCATGTGCTCGGCCATCCAGCCCTCGTCGCGCGCCATCACGCTGGCGATGCGAAGGGCGAAGCACTTCTTGCCCAGCAGGGCGTTTCCGCCGTAGCCAGATCCGTATGACCAGATCTCGCGGGTCTCGGGGAAGTGGACGATGTACTTGGTCGTGTTGCACGGCCATGCGACGTCTTCCTGGCCTTCGGCCAGCGGAGCACCAACGGAGTGAACTGCGGGGACGAACTCGCCGTCGTCGCCGAGTTCGTCAAGCACCGGGCTGCCGATGCGGGCCATGATCCGCATACTGGCCGCAACGTAGGGCGAGTCGGTGAGCTCGATACCGATGTGCGACTTGTCGGATCCGACCGGTCCCATGCTGAAGGGGATCACGTACATCGTGCGACCGCGCATCACGCCGTCGAAAAGCGGATTGAGGGTGCCGCGCATCTCCTCGGGGTCCATCCAGTTGTTGGTCGGACCGGCGTCGATCTCTTCTTCTGAGCAGATGTAGGTCTGGTCCTCGACACGCGCCACGTCGGACGGGTCCGAGAAGGCTGCGTAGGAGTTCGGGCGCTTGGCCTCGGAAAGCTTTGTGAAGACGCCCTTGTCGACGAGCATCTGACAGAGGGCGTCGTACTCCTCGGCGGATCCGTCAAGTACCTGGATCGCGTCGGGTTTGGTCAGCTCGGCGATCTGCTCGACCCACGCTTTCAGTTTGGAATGCGTGATCGAATCGATCGAAGAATCAATCGTTGAGTTGCTCATGGCGAGAGAGTGCTCCTGCGAGTTTGAGATTGGCTTCGGTCCTTGGGGGGACGAGCCGCTGGAAAATGTGTCCGAATGAGGCGGCGAAACTGGGATGACAAGCCCGCCTCAGGTGTGCTGAGGATAGCCTGAAATCCGAGTAAACGTCAAAGGAGAGCCTTCCCAATGCACAAGTTCCGAACTGCCGTAGAGGCGCGCGACTTCGACGCGATCCCCCCGATGCTCGCTGAGAACGCGATCTTCCGCAGCCCGGTTGTGTTCAAACCGTTCGAAGGCAAGTCTTATGTCTCTGCGGTGCTCTTGGCCGCTTTGCGTACTTTGCAGGACTTTCGTTACGAGACCGAGCTTGCGAGCGCCGACGGCCTGGACCACGCGTTGGTTTTCAAGGCGCAGGTCAACGGTCGAGAAGTTCATGGCTGCGACTTCATCCGCGAGAACTCAGACGGGCTGATTCAGGAGTTTGCTGTGATGATCAGGCCGCTGTCTGCGGTGCAGGCAGTTGGCGAAGAAATGGCCAAAGCGCTCGCGGTGACCAAGGATGAGCTGGGCGTCGAGGCCTAGCTCGCCTTCGCCTTTTTCTTGTCGTATGCGAGCGTTTCGACTCCGAGCGTGCGTGCCGTCGGTGACTTGGGGACGTCCTTCTGGTCCGGGAACGTCTTGAGGACGCGGTCGCCGAAGTTGCTGGTCACGCCCATCCAGTAGTCCTCGTGCTTGAAGTGGTGCAGGCGGTGCGAACGCCAGATGCTGCGGAAGAAGCGCGTCTTCGGGATGTACGGCGTATGGATCAAGAAGTGGCTCCACTCGTAGCGGTAGAGACCGACGTAGTTCCAGAGCAGTGACGAGAGGTAGACGGGGAGCAGCGCGCCGCCTGTCGGGAGCGCGACTACGAGCGCGATCAGCGGTGCTGACGTGATCGCGATCAGGAACATCGAGCCGAGAATCTCTTGTGGGTGAAGGAGCGTTTGGTCGATCACCGACGGTGCTTTGTGATGGCGACGGTGCGCTTTGGCCGTGTAGAGGTCGATCTTCTTGCCGGCGATCTCGAATGGCTTGAGGTGCAGCAGGTAGGTGTGGATGAACCATTCGACGAAGGGCTGGATCGCGAGGACGATCACGAGGGTCGCGACGTCGCGCCAGGTGAAGTCGCCAACTGCGACGCGCGACGCGCCGACGATCACAATCGCGGCTGCAACTGCCTGTCCGCTGAAGTGATGCATGAACTCGCGGTAGCAATTGCCGAGTGACTTGAGGTCGTCGCGCTCGCTGGTGAGACGATCGTTGTAATCGGCCGGGACGCTGGTGGCGTGCTCGTTCGGGTGTGCGTGGGCGTGGGACATGTCAGGCGGTTTCCTTGATGGAGTCGTTCTGTTGTTCAAGATGCGCGATCGCCGCGTCGATCGCGGCGATCGCTCCACGCAGTGATGTGCGCGCAGCAGCTTCGGCAGCTGCTGAGTCCCCGGCCGCGATCGCCTCGGCGATCGAGATACGGAAGTCGGAGGACTCGAGCTCTTTGATCGTCCAACCGAGCTGAAGTTCGGGCGCTTGGGCTGCGCTGCGGATGAGGCTGTTGTAGGCGAGGCGGTACGCGATGTTGTCGGCGCCGTCGAGCATGCGCTCCCAGAAGCGGAGGTCTAGGGCGACGATGCTGGCGTCTTTGGGGGCGGCCTTGAGCTCGTGTGCGGTCGCGACGAGGTCGGCTTTTATGTGGTCGGATGCGCGGAGCGTGCAGAGTCGGGCGAGGTCCGTGCCGATCGCGGCGCGCATTTCAAAGCCGGCTCGCCACAGACGTGCGCCGGCGAGGTCCTCGGCTGCGTACTCGGCGAGGAGTGCAAGGGCATCGAGGCCCGCCGTGTGTTCGAAGTCCTGGACGGTGGTGCCCCCGCCCTGTCGGGATTTGACAAGTCCGACCTGTTCAGCACGCTTGGTCGCCTCGCGGATCACGTGGCGGTTGACGCCGTAGTCCTCGGCGAGCTGGCGCTCGGGCGCGAGGTTGCTGCCGACCGGGTAGGTGCCGTCGAGGATCTGGGACGCGATCTGCCGGAAGACGTTGTCGGCGAGCGACTGGGATTTTGCTTCGCGCAGCGGCATTGGTTGGACCAATGTAGCAGTTGGTTGGACCAATTGCAAGTGGGTGGCCGGGGAGGGCTGTGCGGTAACTGGCCTTGATCAGCGGTTGATGTGGCTGGGAATGCCTCGGCGGATTGCGCGAGTTGCAGGTCGCGATTGCTTGGCTGCGCGGTTGGCGATCTTGTTTTCGAGGGCTGCCATTCCCTCGGTGGCGATGTAGTGGGCGTATTTATCTCGCTCGCCGTCGAAGAACCAGAGGCCTGAATTGACGTCGAGCCAGCCGGGCGTTCGTCTACGACCCAGGTAGTAGTCGTGGCTGGAGAACTCGTATTTGTCGCGCTTGACTTCATGGTTGAGCGTCACGTAGCCCATCGCAAATTTCCCTTGACGACTGCCATTTATCTTCGTGGCAGTGAATGCTTCGCGAAAGACCGGGACGTTTTCTCGGCCGTACTTGGCATTGAAGTACTTGCCATAGGACCCGAGTACCGATCGCATTAGGCGCATGGTTCCGTGGATACTGAACTGGCGAATCAGCAGGTGATAGTGATTGTCGAGCAGGCAGTAAGCCACTAGCGATGCCTCGCCGCGATAGCTCGGGAACATCCTCCGCCGATTCGGATCGCGTTGCGGTTCCGTAGATAGATGACGTGCGAACCGTGCGAGGAACTCGCCCTTGTCCTGGCGGTCGCTGAAGCAATGCAGGTCATCCAGCGCTCGGGCGGTCAGATGAAACATCCCCTGCTCAAAGCGACCGAGCTCCGACGGCCGCAATCGCTCCGCCTCCAACTGCTCGATCTCGTACAACCATTCGCGTCCCATAAGTGGTTAAGAGATCAGCGCCAAATGTTTACCCCCTTCTCGCTGATTCTTTTTGAATCTCCACCATCCCCATCCCATGCCTAAGCCAAAAACCGCGTCAACGTACAGACGTTGTCGCGCACCAACGTCCGCACGTTGTCGCGGAAAAGGGCTTAAGCACGCGAAAGGCCCCACATTGCTGCGGAGCCTTTCGGGGTACTACGGGTGTTGCGAGTCTTACTTGAACTCGACGGTTCCGCCAGCTTCTTCGATCTCAGCCTTGAGCTTGTCGGCTTCGTCGCGCTCAATGCCTTCCTTGACGGCCTGCGGTGCGTCGTCGACGATTGCCTTGGCTTCTTTGAGGCCCAGGCCGGTTGCCGCGCGGACAACCTTGATGACCTGGATCTTCTTGTCGCCACCACCGGTGAGGATGACGTCGACGGTTGAGGACTCTTCCTCAGCTGCCTCGCCTCCGCCGCCACCGCCGGCCGGAGCGGCTGCTGCCACTGCGGTCGCCGAGACGCCGAACTCTTCTTCGAGGGCCTTGATGCGCTCGGAAAGCTCGAGCACGGAGATGCCCTTGAGCTCGTCGATCCAATCTGCTGTTGATGTTGCCATCTGTGTTTCTCCTTAGGTCTTGCTGATTCTTTGAAAGGTCTGGAAGCGGCTATTCGCCGGCCTCTTCGTCTGCGGGTGCGTCTTCTTCAGCCTCAGCGGCCGGAGCTTCTTCGTCGCCATCAGCTTCGGGGGCTTCTTCGGCCGGAGCCTCTTCAGCAGCAGGCGCAGGCGCAGGCGCCTCTCCGCTGACAAGACCCTGGTCGCGGATCGCGCCAAGCTGGATCGCGAGGCCACCCAGAAGGCCGTTGAGGCCTCGCACAACACCGATGATCGGCGATGCGAGCATGCCGACCAGCTGACCATTGAGGACATCGCGACTCGGGAGCTTGGTCAGCGCCGCGAACTGGTCAGTCGAAATGATCTGACCCTCCATGACGCCGCCCTTGAACTCGAGCAGCTCGTACTCCTTCTTGAAGTCCGCGATCGCCTTGGCGGCCATGGCGATGTCGCCACGGACGTAGGTGAAAGCGGTCGGCCCGTTGAGGAACTCTTTGAGGTCGACGCCGCCCGGGGCGTTGGCCTTGTCCAAGGCGAGCGAGGTCAGCGTGTTCTTGACAACCTGAAAACTCGCGTCGGCCTCACCGAGCTTGCCACGCAATTCCGCAACCTGAGACACGGTGATTCCGCGATAGTCCACGGCGAAAATCGCCTCGGACTCAGAAACGCGTCCTGCGACGTCGTCAATGAATGCGGCTTTCTGATCTCTGTTCACGTTAAGTGGTTCTCCTGTGTTTAACCGCCCGGTTGATGACGAATGCAGGAGCACACAATCGTGAGCGGCAGATAAAGCCGCGAACAATTAGCACTGCGCCTGGCCGGGAGTTGTGCGGCGAGAACTGACTTGCCGCGCCCCGTCGTCTTGGGCGAGAAAGCGAACTTTACCAGCCTTGATGCCTTCGTCGCTAAAGCGCACACGTTTCGCCGTCGATCTCTCGGTCAGATGCGAGCACCCTTCCGAATGCCTGTGGCGCTGCTGGTCACGACGATCGCAATAGCGCTCGCCGCCAGCCCGGCCGTTGCAGCGCCACCCGCCAACGACGACTTTGCCAATGCGCAGGTGCTGTCCAACGATCGCGGCATGGCGTACTTCGACCTCTCGGAATCGACCACTGAAGCAACCGAGCCACTGGCCGTCGGCGCGATCGCTCGAACGATCTGGTTCAGCTACACCCCGTCAACCACGGGGCTCGTGAAGTTCTCTGTTTGCAGCCCCGACCCAGGTCTCGCGATCGCCGGCGCAAACCTCAGCGCGTTCTCCGGCCCAAGCCTCGATGCGCTCGTGAGCGAAGCGAATTCGAGTGGGAACTGTCCGGTCGATCAGGTCAACGCCGAGATCGCGCAGCTCTCCGTGAATGCAGGCATCACCTACTCACTTCAGCTCGGCTCGACTGCGGACACCGAGATTCTCGGCGGCTCGCTGATCTACGACTTCAACTCTGCACCACCCGCCAACGACGACTTCGCCGACGCCACCGAGATCACTGGAGCCCTGCCCCAGACGATCGACGCAGACAACGGACTCGCCACCCGCGGGTTGGATGAGCCGGGCGACGATTTCTGGGGGCCCTGGAACTCGCTCTGGTATCGCTGGACATCTGACTTCGACGGCGTACTTTCGATCGACACGTGCTCGACCAGTTCGAATGGCGAGACGGCAGTCGACTCACGGGTGAACATTTACACAGAGGACGGCGCGCCCGCGGAATTGTTCGGCCTGAGCCTGTTCGGTACGGCAGGGGACGGCTGCCAGCAGCCGAAGACGCTACTCAGCCACGAGTACTTCTATGTCACCAGCGGGACCGAGTACTGGATCAACCTCTCAAACGTCGCCGATCAGTTCGGGCACGATTACAAGCTGCGCCTGCGGCGCGTTGTCGATCCAGAGACAACAGCCGACCCCTACATCTTCCCGAACGGCGGGCAACCGCAGGTTGGCGGGACATACTCGATCGGCGATTACGAGTGGGCTGCGGACCCAGGCATAGGCGCCTTCGAATATCAGTGGCTGCGATGCGACTCCGACGGCAACGGATGCTCTGAAATTGACGGGGCGACGACCGTGTCATACGTGGTCCAGGCCGTCGACCTCGGATACCGACTCCGTGCACGCATAACTGCGCGGAACGGCGTGGCAAGTACGGCCGCGACTTCGGCCGCGACGGAGCTCGTCGTGGACACACCCCCGCCACCGGCCGACGCCGGCGGCACGCCCGGTTCGCCGCCGCCGGCCCCGGCAGTTGACCCCTTCCCCACACCAAATCCGTTCGCGAAGTCGCTCGGGAAGCTCAAAGTCACAAACAAGAACAGACTCAAGCTCTCGAAGCTGAATCTGGACTGCGGCGCAACCGCCACCGGACCGTGCGTCGGAACACTGACGATCAGGACTGCGAAGACGAAGACCAAAGTCAAAGGCAGGTCCACGACGATCAAATCCGTCACGCAGCGTTTCAAGCTCAGCGTGGCACCGGGCTCCAAGCTGCTCACCACCTTCAAGCTGAATTCCGCTCTGGTGAAAGCAATCAAGCTCGCCAGGTCTTTGAAGACTTCGATCGCGATCAAGCTCGGCGCACCGGGCTTCAGCGTCAAGTCGCTGAGCACTGGCGCGACGCTCTCGCTCAGATTGGAAGCCCGCTAGGAAGTCTTCTTGGCGGCGGGCTTCTTCTTTGCCGCCGGCTTCTTCTTCTTGGCCGGCGCCTTCTTCTTGCGCGGGCCAGCTGCTCGGCGATCTGCCAACAACTCGATCGCCCGTTCCCAGGTGAGGGTCTCAACGTCGTCGCCCTTGCGCAGCGACGCGTTGGTCTCGCCGTCGGTGACGTAAGGGCCGAAGCGCCCGTCCTTCATCACGATCGGCTTCTCGTTTGTGGGATCGGGTTTGTCAAAGGACTTCAGAGGTGGCTTGGCCTGACGCCCATACTTCTTGGGCTCGGCGTAGATCTTCAGCGCGTCTTCCTCGGTGATCGTGAGCAACTGTTCCTCGGTCTCGAGCGAACGTGAGTCCGTGCCCATCTTCAGGTACGGGCCATAGCGGCCGTTCTGAGCGGTGATTTCCACGCCATCCGCGCCCTTGCCGACGACGCGGGGCAGGCTCAGGAGCTTGATCGCATCTTCGAGCGTGACGGTGTCGAGGTCCATGTCCTTGAAAAGGCTTGCGGTGCGCGGCTTGTCTGCCTTTTTCGCGCCCTCGGGCAGCGCCTCGGTGATGTACGGGCCAAAGCGGCCGTTGCGGGCGGTGATCAGAAGGCCAGTGTCGGGGTGCTTGCCAAGCTCGCGCTCGACGCCGGCCGGCTTCAGAAGCAATTCCTTCGCCACTTCCAGAGTCAGCTCGTCGGGCGGCATGTCCTCGGGCACGTTCGAACGCGTCGGGACTTCTTCGCCCTTGTCGTTCTTGACCATCGGCAGGCCCTCGACATACGGGCCGTAACGGCCAACGCGCACGTTGACACCATCGCCGAGCGGGAAGGTTGAAAGGTCTCGGGCGTCAATGTCGCCGAGGTCCTCGACCAAGTTCTTCAGGCCAGTGTCGCCTTCGCCCTCGCCAGACCAAAAGCTTTGGAGGACGTCGATGCGCTGCTCGTCGCCGCGCGAGACCTTGTCGAGCACGCTCTCGAGCTCGGCCGTGAAGTCGTAGTTGACCAGGCGCCCGAAGTGCTCTTCCATCAGACGCGTCGCGGAGAACGCGATCCACGCGGGAACGAGCGCCGTGCCCTTCTTGTAGACGTAGCCCCGGTCCTGGATCGTCGAGACGATCGAGGCGTAAGTGGAGGGACGACCGATCGAGCGCTCTTCAAGCTCCTTGATCAGGGAGGCCTCGGTGTAGCGGGCGGGCGGCTTGGTCTCGTGGCCGACCGATTCGAGATCTGAAGCTGTGACGGCGTCGCCCTCGTCGACGTTCGGGAGCTTGGTCTGCGTGTCGTCGCTGGCGTCGCCCTCGGACTCTTCGACATAGGCCTTGAGGAAACCGTGGAAGGTGATCGTGCGGCCGCTCGCGCCGAACTCGGCGTCTTCGCCGGTGGCCGCGGTGGCTGCGATGCGGATCGAGACGGTGTTGCCCTTGGCGTCCTTCATCTGCGAGGCGACGGTGCGCTTCCAGATCAATTCGTAGAGGCGCTGCTCGTCGCCGTGCAAGCCAACTTCCTTGGGCGTGCGGAAGTTCTCGCCGGCCGGGCGGATCGCTTCGTGCGCTTCCTGGGCGTTGGCGCTCTGGCCGGAGTAAACGCGCGGCGAATCCGGCAGGTATTCGCCGCCATAAAGCTCAGTGACCTGCGCGCGCGCGGCGCGCACAGCGGTCTCGGAAAGCGTGACCGAGTCGGTACGCATATAAGTGATGTATCCACCTTCATACAGGCGCTGGGCGACCTGCATTGTGCGAGCTGGCGAGAAGCCGAACTTGCCGGATGCCTCGTGCTGCAGGGTGGTGGTGCGGAAAGGCGCGTACGGCTTGCGCGAGTACGGCTTGCTCTCGACCGAACGGATCGAGAAGTCCTGCTCCTTCAGGCCGGCGGCGAGCTTTGAGGCCGCGGCCCCGTCGAGATGCGCGACGCCTTCGGCAGTCAGTTCTCCGGCGTTGTTGAAGCTCGATCCGCTGGCGACGCGTTTGCCGTCAACTGCGACCAGCTTGGCGACGAACGCGCGTGGGTCGTGGCCCTCGCCGGCGTCGAAGGTGGCTTCGAGATCCCAGTAGGAGGCAACGCGGAAGGCAATCCGAACGCGCTCGCGCTCGACGACCAGGCGGGTGGCAACCGACTGCACACGGCCGGCGGAAAGACCACTCATGATCTTCTTCCAGAGCACCGGGCTGACCTCGTAGCCGTAAAGACGGTCGAGGATGCGGCGGGTCTCCTGCGCGTCGACGAGGTGCATGTCGACATCTCGCGGATTGGCGATCGCGTGCTGGACGGCCTCTTTGGTGATCTCGTTGAAGACGATTCGGCGGACCGGAACCTTGGGCTTGAGCTCGTCGAGCAGGTGCCATGCGATCGCCTCGCCCTCACGGTCCTCATCTGTTGCGAGTACGAGTTCGTCCGCGTTCTTCAGCAGCGACTTCAGCTTGGCGATCTGCTTCTTCTTGTCCGCGGAGACGACGTAGATCGGCTCGAAGTTCTCGTCGATGTTGACGCCGAGGCGAGCCCAGGGCTTGCCTGCGTAGGCGGCCGGAACTTCGTCGGCGCCACGCGGAAGATCGCGGATGTGGCCAACGGAAGAGTCCACCACGTAGTCTTCGCCGAGGTACCCGGCGATGCTTTTGACCTTGTTTGGTGATTCAACGATTACGAGCTTTGACACGTGGTGGACCGTAGCGCCTGGCCCCGCGGCAAGCGGAACCACTGGTTTCGCAAGTGCTCCGATCCTTACTTTTGTCTAGCGCGATTCAAGCGTCATTACTCATCGGTCGATCCCATTTTCAATGAGATTTCGCAGGTTCTTCGCCACTTCCGTGCTGGCGATGGGAATTGGCATGTCCATGGGGGCAGTGCCGGCGTCCGCAGCACCTTCATCCGACACTTTTGCGAGTGCCGGAGCGATCGATATCGCCGGGACCCGCGGGACCACGGCCTCAGATCTGGACACCGGAACACGCGAAACCGGTGAGCCCACAGTGCCAGGTTCGAGCACCGCGTTCACCAAGTGGTGGCGGTACATACCTGCGAGCAACGGATTCGTGCGCTTCTCCACCTGCTCGCCGACTGGAATGAATCCGGTTCCGGGAATGTCGCTCGGTCTTTACACCGGCACCCAGGTCAACCTACTTACGACTGTCTCCCAGGCGACCAACAACTGTCCGGCCGGCTACGAGAACGCCGTGCTTGGGCCAGTGGCGGTCACTGCGGGCACCTACTACTACCTGCAGATGGGCGGCGCCAGCACGATTCCGGTCGGCGAGGGCGACTTCAACCTCACGCTCGACTTCAACACCGCCGTTCCAGCCAACGACAACTGGGCCAGCGCGACTGTGATCAGCGGCGGCCTCCCGCAGAACTTCTCCGCGAACAACGGACTTGCGACCGTCGAGGTGAATGAGCCTCGCTCGGATGCGAACAACGAGCGCCAAACGCTCTGGTATCGCTGGACGGCTACGGCCAACGGCACCATCTCCGTGAACAACTGCAGCTCGGTCCCGGAATCGAATATGGACTCACGGATCAGCGTGTTCACCGGCTCATCGCCCGTGGTCGCCACTGACATGTCATTCGTGGATGACAACGACAACGGCTGTACCGGGGCTGCATCAAACATGAGTCGCGTGTACGTGCCGGTGATCAACGGCACGAGCTACTGGATCAAGCTTTCGAACAATGGGAGCGTGAACTACGGCTTTCCGTACTCGCTTCAGCTCAAGTGGGTCACGACCCCCGAGAACGGCTTGGTTCCGTCGATGTACCCGACACGCTTCAAGCCTGGGACGACCGTGAACGTCGACTTCGATGGAGCCTGGGGCGGCTTCCCCACCCCGACCTACGCACGCCAGTGGCGCCTCTGCGACGCGGCAGGGGCTTCCTGCGCGAACATCTCCGGCGCGACGGGCACGAGCTACACGCCGGTCGTCGGCGACATCGGCAAGACGCTCGTCCTACAGGTCACGGCAACCAACAGCAACGGTTCAACGAGCGCGTCGAGTGCGCCTTCCGAGGTGATCGACAACACGCCGGCCAACGACCTCTGGGCCAACCGCGTAAATCTCGGCACTGGCTCGACGATCAGCTATTCGGACGACAACAACTGGGCGACCAACAGCGAGTCCGGCGAGCCGGCGATCGGCATATTCGCCGCGCGCAACACCGTCTGGTATCGCTGGACCCCGGCGACCAGCGGCGACTACGTGATCAACAACTGCCTGGGCGGACCGCCCGGCCTTGACTTTCTCGATCTGATGATCGGAATCCGCACCGGCACGACTTCGTTGGGCACGACAACCGAGGTTGGCTCGAAGGACGACGGTTGCGGCCCTTCGCATCCCTACCGCACATCGATGCTCTTCTCGGCGACCGCTGGCACGAACTACTCGATCGAGGTCGCGAGCAAGTCCGCGGGCATGACCGGCGCCTACACGCTTTCGATAGCGCCGGTCGGCGATCCCGTAGTGACGGTCCAGCCGTCCGTCACTGGAACCGCGGCGCCCGGCGGAAGGCTGAATCTTGACGTGGGCGACTGGATCAGTCCGAGCAACATCGTGCCCGAGATCCACTGGTTCGCATGCAATGCTTCCGGTCTCAGCTGCGTGGACACGGGCTTGTCCGGATCGGCCTTCGACGTTCAGGGATCTCACGCGGGTGGCACGATCAAGGCGACGGTCACCCTGAGCAATCCGTACGGGACAGTAACGTCCTCCGCGCTCTCTGATGTGATCGCGCAGGACACGGACGGTGATGGAATTCTCGACGGCTCAGACACCTGCCCGAGCGTCGCGGGCACCAAGCCCAACGGCTGCCTACCCAGCGACATCGTCGGCACCGCGGTTCCGACGATCAGTGGGAACCTCGTGACGGGCCAGACATTGACTTCGAGCACCGGAACCTGGACCGTGAACAACGATCCGCTCGGCTACACGCTGGCCTACCAGTGGCAGCGCTGCAGTGACGCGACACCGGGGAGTTGCTCGAACATCGGCGGTGCGACCAGCCCAACCTACGTGCTCGTGACCGGAGATCTTGCGAAGACGATCCGCGTGGCGGTGACCGCGACCAACGCAGATGACACTGCACAGCAATATTCCCTCAACAGCGGTTTTGTCACTGCGCCGCCTGCGCCGCCGGCCAACACGACGCCGCCTGCCGTGAGCGGAAACAAGGTGGTCGGCCAAACGCTTTCGACCACGAACGGCACCTGGACTCCGGCCGGGGTGAGCTTCACCTACGAGTGGCTGCGCTGCAACGACACGACTATCGGCTCCTGCTTGGCGATCTCAAGCCAGACAGGCAACACCTACACGCTGGCAGCATCCGACCTTGGCAGGTACATCCGCTCGCGCGTCACCGGCGCAAACGTCTCCGGATCTCTGCCGATCGCCTCGGCCGCCACCGCGATCGTTCTCGGTGACGCTGACGGCGACGGCGTTCCCGACGTGAACGACGACTGCCCGACCGAGGCCGGTCCGCGAGCGAACGGCTGCCTGCCGAGCGACATCGTCGGTGCAGGCATCCCGACGATCGCAGGCCCGCCCACAGTCGGACAGACTTTGAACAGCAATGAAGGCAGCTGGACCGTGTTGCATGATCCGCTCGGATACACCGCGAGCTACCAGTGGCAGCGCTGCGAGGACGCGACTCCCGCGAGCTGTTCGAACATCGCCGGGGCGGCTTCCAACACGTACGTGTTGGTCGGCGCTGACTTCGGAAAGCGCGTGCGCGTGAACGTCACCGCGACGAACGCTGACGACACCGCGATGCAGTCTTCGGCCATCTCCAATGTGATCTCTCAGATCCCGGGCAACACTGTTCTTCCTGTGGTTTCAGGCACGCCGCGCGTGACTGCAACTCTGAGCACGACACAAGGGACCTGGGTTCCCCTCGGTGTGCCACTGACCAACTCTTGGCTGCGCTGCAATGACAGCGTCTCGGTGGTTTCGTGCTCGTTGATCCCCAGTCAGACCGGTGCGACTTACACGTTGGTTCCCGCCGACAATGGCAAATACATTCGCTCACGCGTGACCGGCAGCAACGGCGCCGGCACAACGGAGGCCGAATCGCCGCCGAGCGCGATCGTGATAACTGACGGCGATGCCGATGGTGTACCCGACGGATCCGACATCTGCCCCGCCCAGGCAGGGACGAAGCCGAACGGCTGCCTGCCGAGCGACATCGTTGGCACCGCTGCTCCGACGCTGAGCGGCACGCTGACCGTCGGTCAGACGATTGCTTCGGGCCCGGGCTCCTGGAACGTTCTCAACGATCCGCTCGGCTACTCGCTCGGCTATCAGTGGCAGCGCTGTGACGACGCAACAACCGCCAGCTGCTCAAACATCTCGCTGGCGACCGGCGGCACCTACGTACTGACCGCCGCTGACTACGGCAAGCGCGTGCGAGTGATCGTCACCGCGTCCAACGCCGACGACATGGCTGTCCAGTCCTCGGCGATCTCCAACGTCGTTTCACAGGTTCCCGCCAACATTGGCGCGCCGACCGTGACCGGCTCGGCCATCGTGGGGCAGGTTCTCACGGCCAGTCAGGGAACGTGGACGCCCGGCGATGCGGCACTCACGAACGCCTGGCTACGCTGCAACGACACGACCATCGGATCGTGCTCTGTGATCGCAGGTCAGACCGGAACGACCTACACGCTCGTTGCGGCAGACGACGGCAAGTACATCCGTATCCGCGTGACCGGCACGACTTCCGCGAGCAGCGTGGATGCGAACTCGGTGTCGACGGCCCAGGTGATCACGGTTCTGGATGGCGATGGGGATGGCAACCCGGACTCGACCGACGTGTGTCCCACGGAAGCGAGCGCAAGACCGAACGGCTGCCCACTGTCCGACATCGTCGGCAACGGAATACCCACCGTCAGCGGCACACTGAAGGTCAGCAACACCGTCAGCTCCACGACCGGAAGCTGGACGGTCCTCTACGACCCGCTCGGCTACACGCTCACGTATCAATGGCAGCGCTGCGACACCGCTTCAACAGCAAGCTGCACGAACATCACCGGCGCAACGGCCAGCACACGCGCGCTCGTCGCTGCCGACTACGGCAAGAGGGTGCGTGTGAACGTGACCGCCACCAACGCGCACGACACCGAAACGCAGGCTTCTGCGATCTCAAGTGTGATCTCTCAAGTACCCACCAACTCGGTGCTGCCTTTGGTCACTGGAACCACGCGCGTAGGCAACGCCCTGAACGGCAGCACAGGAACCTGGACCCCGGCCGACGCGTCATTCGCCCGCCAGTGGCTCCGCTGCACAACAACTTCGATCGGATCGTGCTCGCCGATCGGCAGCGCGACGAGCGCCAGCTACACACTGGTTGCCGCCGACAGCGCCAACTACATCCGTCTTCAGGTCAGCGGCACCGCCGGGACAGACACAGTCGCGGTCACTTCAGCGGCCACCGCTCAGGTGTTCACCGACAGCGACAACGACGGCGTCGTTGATGCTTCGGATGCCTGCCCGGCCGAAGCCGGCACCAAGCCCAACGGCTGCTTGCCCAGCGACATCGTTGGCGCTGGCATCCCGACGATCAGCGGCGTCCTTGCGACCGGGCAGACGATCAGTTCGACGCCCGGCAGCTGGAACGTCCTGAACGATCAGCTCGGGTACACCCTCAGCTACCAGTGGCAACGCTGTGACGACGCAACAACCGCCAGCTGCTCAAACGTCTCGCTGGCGACCGGCGGCACCTACGTACTGACCGCCGCTGACTACGGCAAGCGCGTTCGCCTCAACGTGACCGCCAGCAACGCCGACGACACCGCGATCCAGTCTTCAGCGATTTCCGGACTCGTCTCGCAAGTGCCGCTCAATGGTGCGCTGCCGACCATCTTGGGAACCGCACGCGTCGGTCAGACGCTGACCGGAGTGCAGGGCAGTTGGACTCCTGCGGACGCCACGCTCGCAAACCTCTGGCTGCGCTGCACAACAACTTCGGTCGCTTCCTGCTCGCCGATCGCAGGCCAGACTGGGAATACCTACACGCTGGTCGCAGCCGACGACGGCCAGTACATCCGCATCAGGGTGACCGCGACGACAATCGCTGGCTCGGTCCTGGCGAACTCAAATCAGACCAGCCAGATCGTGACCGACAACGACAACGACGGCGTCGTAGACGGCTCCGACGCGTGCCTCGGCGAAACCGGCACCAAGCCCAACGGCTGCTTGCCGAGTGACATCGTTGGCGCCGGCGTGCCGACGATCAGCGGCGACCTTGTCGTTGGTCAGACGATGAGTTCGACCAATGGAACTTGGAACGTCCTGTATGACCAACTCAGCTATACGCTGACCCGTCAGTGGCAGCGCTGCGACGACGCGACCGCAGGGAGCTGCTCGAACATCGGCGGCGCAACCGCAGCCACCTACGCGCTGACCGCGAGCGACCTCGGCAAGCGCGTACGTGTGGTCGTCACTGCGACAAACGCAGATGACACCGCGAGCCAGTCCTCAACGATCAGCTCAGCCGTAATCGCGGCGAACTCGCCGCCCGTCAACAACGTCGCCCCAGCGATCAGCGGTACGGCCGAGGTCGGCAAGAGCCTGACGGCCGAGGGCACGAGCGACGACTGGACACCCGCTAGCGCCACCCTCGCCTACGCCTGGTTGCGCTGCACCGACAACGCGAGCGAAGCCAGCTGCTCGGCGATCGGATCGGCCGCCACTTCAACCTACGCACTCGTTGCGGCAGATTCCGACAACTACATTCGGGTTCGTGTGACGGCAACCGCCAATGCGCTCACAACCGAGATCGTCTCGGCCGCCAGCGCGAAGATCGCCACCCCGACAATCGTCGCCCCGCCGCCAGCCACGCCGCCGCCGGTCGGCCCGAACCCGGCGACGATCAGCGGCCCCACAAGCCTGAAGTCCCTCAAGCCGAGCAGGACCGGCGTGGTCACGTTCTCGAAAGTCTCGGTCTACTGCGGATCGAAGTCAACCGGAAGCTGCACGGGCACCGCTGTCCTGACCGGAAAGATCGGCGGCAAGGCAAAGACTCTCGGCACACTCAAGCTCTCGAATCTGAAAGGTGGCGGTCGCATCATCGCCATGAAGCTGAGCAGGGCCGCGCAGAAGGTTTTGAAGAAGAAGCCGATCAAGGCGCAGCTCGCGATCACCTACACCGCGCCCGGCTTCACCCCGCTCAACTATACGGGCAAAGTCACGCTAAAAAAGCCCAAGAAATAGCTTCGCGCAAGCGTTGTATCCACTACTTCACGGGATCAGAACAAGCGACAGGCGACTCGGCGGAAATATGACCCCAGAGTTTCCCAGCAGGCACCACCTGCGTCGCAATTGGCCAGAAGTCTCGACGGGCTATCTACCGTGTCCCAGCCCGGACAGCCGCCGAAGCGACCGAGGTGGTTCGTTTTGGAAAGCTGCGGCCGCCCCTGGGCAAGGGGTTAGGCCGCGGCCTCTTCGCCGATGATGTCGCGGACCTTGCTGGTGTCGACGCGGATGCCAGGACCCATCGTCGTGGTCAGCGTGATTGTCTCGAGGTACTTGCCCTTGGCCTGTGAGGGCTTTGCGCGGACGATCTCCTCGATCAGCGTGGCGTAGTTCTCCAGGAGAGCTTCAGCGGTGAAGGAGGCCTTGCCGATCGAGCTGTGCACGATGCCGTGACGGTCCGTGCGGTACTCGACCTTTCCGGCCTTCGCGTCTTCAACCGCCTGCTTGACGTTCGGAGTGACGGTGCCGACCTTGGGGTTCGGCATCTTGCCCATCGGCCCGAGCACGCGGCCGAGCCCACCAACGACCGGCATCATGTCCGGCGCGGCGATCACCACGTCAAAGTCTGAAAGACCCTCTTCCATCTGTTTGGCGAGGTCTTCGGCGCCGACGTAGTCTGCACCAGCAGCCTCGGCGTCAGAGGCAGCGTCGCCCTTGGCGAACACGGCGACCTTGACCTCTTTGCCCAGGCCCTGCGGGAACGTGATCGTTCCGCGCAGCTGCTCCTCGGCGTGACGGACGTTCAGACCGGTGCGGATGTGCACTTCTACGGTCTCGTCGAACTTCGCGCGCTGGAAGTCCTTCACACGACTGATCGCGTCAGCTGGGTCGTATTCCTTCTCGCGGTCAAATGACGCGTACTTCTCGTTGTAATTCTTTCCGTGAGCCATCTAGACCACATCTACTCCCATAGAACGAGCGGTGCCGGCGATGATCTTCGCTGCGGCATCGACGTCGTTTGCGTTCAAATCTTGCATCTTTGTTTCGGCGATCGTGCGGATCTGGGCTTCGGTGATCGTGCCGACCTTCTCGAGGTGCGGCACGCCTGAACCCTTCTGCAGGTTGATCGCCTGCTTGATCAGCACCGCTGCCGGCGGCGTCTTCGTGATGAAGGTGAATGAGCGGTCCTCGTAGACGGTGATCTCCACGGGGATCGTCGTTCCGTTGTCCTGCTGCGTCTGGGCGTTGAACGCCTTGCAGAAGTCCATGATGTTGACGCCGTGCTGACCCAGGGCCGGACCGACCGGCGGTGCCGGGTTGGCCTGTCCGCCAGGGACCTGCAGCTTGATCAGTGTCATTACTTTTTTGGCCATTAGGAAACTTTCTTGACTTGGTCGTAGCCAACCTCGACCGGAGTCTCACGGCCGAAGATGGAGACGAGCACCTTGAGCTTGTGCGCGTCCTCGTTGATTTCGGCGATCTCGCCTGAAAAATCTGACAGCGGACCGGAGACGACCTTGACGGTCTCGCCGATGCTGAACTGCGGGGCCACAGGTTGCGACTTCGCGGCTGCGCCGCCTCCACCAGAGCCCGCACCCTGAGTGCTGCTGGCCTGAACGTTTGCGTTGGCGAGCAGGCGGTCAACCTCGGACTGTGCCAGCGGCACCGGGTCAGTCTGGTTGCCAACGAAGCCGGTCACGCCGGGCGTGCCCTTGACGACGCCCCAGGAGTCTTCGTTGACCTCCATGTTGACGAGCAGGTAGCCCGGCATTGTGCGGACTTCCTTGTCGACCTTCTTGTTGTCTTTGACCTCGGTGACGGTCTCGGTCGGGATCACGATACGGCGGATGGCCGTGCGCTGGTTCATCGAGACGATGCGGTGCTCAAGGTTCTGTTTGACCTTGTTCTCGTGACCGGAGTATGTGTTTATTGCGTACCAGGAAAACATTTGGGGGCTCTCTACTTAGAAGACGAGGAAATCGACGATTTTGTTGGCTACGAAGTCGATCGCGCCGAGGTATGCGCCGGCGAGAATCACGAAGCCGATGACGATCGTCGTCATCGTTGACATCTGCTTGCGGTCCGGCCACTGAACGCGGCGGAGCTCGGCCCAGGAAGAACGAAGGAATGTACGCAGGCGGCCCTTTTCCTTGACGGGCTTGTCTTTCGCGCCCTTGGGCTGCGACCTGGCCGGCTCGGGCTTGAGCTTGGCCGTGCGCTTGATCTCTTCGGTCGCCTCGACGGACGCGGCTGCCTTTACGGTTCCTTCGTCGCTCGGCGGTGCGCCGACCGGATCAACAGCACCGGGATCCGGCGCGCCGTTCGCGGGCACGCCAGATTTGGCGGCGTTCGCGTCTTGGCGAGCCTTGCGCTGCTTTGCTTTTTGGCGGTTACGCGCCACGAGGGACTACCTCGTCTCCTTGTGGGGGCGTTGACCGCCGCACCAGCGGCAGTACTTCTTCATCTCGATTCGGTCCGGATTGTTCCGCTTCGATTTATTTGTTTGGTAGTTGTGACGCTTGCACTCTTCGCAGGCGAGCGTCACAGCGATTCTTACGTCTCCGCGTGCCATATCTCAATCGGTCCAGACTTATTTAAAGGCTAAGTTCGTGATGGGAGTCTGCCGGAACGATCGTGCCGTGCATGAAACGACGATGCACAAGGCGAGAAAGGGCAGACATCAAAAAAACACCCCGGCCGGGTAGGGACGAGGTCAGCGAAGTTTAGCGCGAAATATTTGGTCCCTCGGACGGAATTGAAAGCGGACTGTACGTTGTGACGTACATATG
This sequence comes from Solirubrobacterales bacterium, assembly GCA_016185345.1. Taxonomy (GTDB): domain Bacteria; phylum Actinomycetota; class Thermoleophilia; order Solirubrobacterales; family JACPNS01; genus JACPNS01. Next base: position 106,318 of record JACPNS010000022.1, read on the forward strand.
TATGTTATGATGCCGATCCGACTACCAAAGGGGCGCCCCGATGGCACCGCACGACTGGAATGCAGAGGATTACGACCGCACCAACGCTGGCGTGATTGCGCTCGGTCATGAGGTGCTCGAACGGCTCTCGCTGACGGGGAATGAAACGGTTCTCGACGCAGGCGCCGGCACCGGGGCCGTCAGTCGGGCACTCGCAGAGCGCCTGCCCGATGGTCATGTGATCGCATTGGACGCGGCGCCGCAGATGGTCCAGCACGCCCGCGACCGATTCAAGGGCACCCCGAATGTCGAGGTGTTGCAGGGCGATCTCTGCGCGCTTGACCTCGGCGGCCGGATGATCGACGCGGTCTTCAGCACCGCCACATTCCACTGGGTGAAAGACCATGTTCTGCTCTGGCGCAACTTGCGTACCGTCCTGAATGACGGCGGACAGCTCGTCGCACAGTGCGGCGGCGAGGACAACATCGAGAGCGTGAGCCGCGCATACTCAGAGGTCGCCGCGCGTGAGCCGTTCGCCGAGTACGTCGGCGACTGGCACCCGACGCATTTCGCAAGCCCGGAAGACACCGAGCGCCTGATGACCGAAGCCGGTTTCGGGACGGTCCACGCCTGGCTCGAGCCGCGACCGGTCTACCCCGATGATCCGGGTAAGCACCTGCGCGAAGTGATCCTCGGCGCGCACAACGAAGCCTAACTAGGCCGGGGCCAGCGCGTCTTCTTCTTTTGCGAGATCGAGGGAGGAGGCGCGCACGGTCTCGAGGTGCTTCTCCTGGGTCGGAAGCGCCCAGTCGACGATCTCCTGCAGTGCGTCGTCGCCGAGGTAGGCCTGCATCATCTCGGTCGCCTCGCCCCTGGTCTCGCGGGCAGCCTCCAGAATCGCAGTCTTCTTGCCGTCGAGAGTTCCTGCGTAGTCCGTTGCACGCTTCTCAGTCTGGACGGCCATTGTTTCTTCCTGTCGGTTGGGTGCAGATGTCGCGTGGAGGCACGCTCTGACCACATACCCCGGACCGCCGACCGCCTCACACTCCTAGGCGCCGGCGAGGCCCTCGATGTCCTTGGTCGCCGGGCCCTGGATCACGTGACCTTCGGGGTCAAAGCGCGATCCGTGGCACGGGCAGTCCCAGGAGTCCTCGGAATCGTTCCAAAGCAATTTGCAGCCCATGTGCGTGCAGGTCGGCGCGTCGTGATGCATGACGTGATCCTTGACGAAATGCTCGGTGAACTTGAATCCACCTTTCGCGAGCTCGGCGACCTGCCTGACCGAGACCCGCCATGGATTGAAGATCGCTTTCCAATGTGGCTCTTGGCCAGCGAACATCCGGTCGATGTCGATCGCCGCGGCGCCCGCCGTGACCAGGCCCCACTTGTTGAAGCCGGTAGCGACCATCACCTTGTTGCTCAGCGGATGAAGCGAACCGACCATCGGCATGCGATCGGATGTCATGTAGTCCTGAGACGACCAGCGATTGGTCACCTCGCGGACGCCGAAGTGCTCCTCGGTCCATTCCGTCAAGCGCCCATACGGCGAACCCGAGTTGCTCTCGCCGACGCGGTGCCCCTCGCCGCCGACGATCAGCAGCCGGCGACCGTCGCGTGGGTGAACTGCACTGCGCAACGATCGCGTCGTCGAGCCGGCCGAGATGTACATGCCCTCCGGTACATCGCCCTCGATCTCGAAGGCGACGCAGTAGGAGCGCTGTGGTGCGAGCCGGGCGAAGAAGCCGCCGCGATCGGCGAACGGAATGTGGGTCGCGATCACGACGCGGCCGGCGCGCACCTCTCCGTGCTCGGTGGTGAGCCCGATCCCGTGACCCTTCTCCTGAAGACCCGTGACCCGCGTGTTCTCGTGGATCCGCACCGAGCCCTCTCGCTTGAGTGCGCGAGCCAGGCAGTCCACGAACGCCGCCGCGTTCAGCTGCGCCTGATCAGGCAGACGAATGCTTCCCCAGTTGTCGAGCGGGAGACCGTTGTCAACTTCGCGGGAGACGGACAGCCCCGCAGCCCCCGCAGCTGCCAGCTCTTCGGTGATCCTCTCGCCATCTTTCTCGGTGGTTGCAAACGTCCAGGCGTCGCGGCGCTCGAAGCCGCACGCGATTGAGTGGGCATCAACGAGTTGCTCGATCAGCGCCAGCCCGGCGAGACTCGCGTCGGCGTAGAGCGCGCCGTGCCGCGCGTCGCCGATCTCTGAGTAAGCCGTCTGCTGCAGCGCCGAGAGCTTGCCGGTCGTGTTACCGGTCACGCCGCGTCCGACTCGACCCGATTCGAGCACCATCACGTCTGCACCGCGCGCAGCGAGGCGCTCGGCGATGAGCAGTCCCGCTATTCCGCCGCCTACCACCGCGACGTCGGCGGCGGCGTCTGCGCTCAGCGGCCGAAACTTCGCGCCGCGAAGCCCCTCCAGCCAGATGCTTCCTGCCGGTCCGAAGGCGCCCACAGAATCAGCCCACGACGCTGCTGCTGTTGCGCGCCGCCGCAAACTGCTCGACGATCGCTGCGTTGAACGCCGGGAGGTCGTCGGGATTACGGCTGGAGATCAGGCCGCCGTCAACCACCACTTCCTCATCGACCCATTCCCCACCGGCATTGCGGATGTCGGTCTTTAACGAAGGCCATGAGGCGAGTTTGCGCCCGCGCACAACGTCCGCCTCGACCAAGGTCCAGGCCCCGTGGCAGATCACGCCGATCGGCTTGTTCGTGCGAACGAAGTCGGCGACGAACTGGACTGCGTCGGGATCAGAGCGAAGCTGGTCGGGATTGGCGACTCCTCCGGGCAGCACGAGCGCGTCGAACTCTCCTGCGCTGACGTCTGCGACCGCACTGTCTGCGGCAAAGACGGCCCCCTTGTCGAGATGGTTGAATGCCTGCACCGGCCCGGCCTCGAGCGAGACAAGAACGGCTGTGCCGCCGGCCTCTTCAACGGCCTTTCGCGGCGCTGTCAGTTCTATTTCTTCTACGCCTTCGTTGGACACGAGAAAGGCGATCTTCAGGTCTTTCAGTTCAGTGCTCATCGCACACTCCTTCAGTTCGCGGGTATTCGCTGCCTACCCACGCGCGCATGAGTGCCAAACGCGAATTATTGCGAAGCGACGACCGTCCCTTGGTGATAGACGACCTGCCACTGCCCTGGCGAATTGGTCCATATCGTTGACCGCCGGGTGACCCGCGTCTCATGCCCGTCGGGCTGACTGAGTGTGTAGGTCGCGAGATACATATTCGGCGCGATCTGGCGTACCGCGAAGTCCTCGATCTCGTACTCGACAGCTGGCTCCTCGCGGTCGTAGCGGTCGACGACGGTGTCGATCACGCGCTCGCGCGAGTAGATCCGGCCCGAGCCTCCAACTTCGAAGTAGTCCTCGGCGATGAGCGCTTCGAGATAGACACGATCCGCATTCGGCGGGTCATTGTGGAAGATCGGCTCGCGCTCGGTCAACGTGGCAAGGACTTCGGCAGGGACGTGCATGGCGTCAGCTTAGGCAGAGAGATCGACTGTGACGGGATCGGCCATCAGCCTCCCCTTCAGCGTGAGTACCGCTCGGCCCTCGGCGTGATCGGCACGTTCGAGCATCCCAGCCTTCAAGTTCTGCTCGGCGGCGGCGCGGCCCTCATCGGTCAGCACATCCAGCGGGACGCCGCCGCGCAACCGCAGCCCAAGCATCACGGCCTCGAGCCGTTGCGCTTCCTCATTCGGGGACTCACGTGCGGCCGCCGGCGAGATCCCGTTTTTCGCCTTCTCGCTCCAGGCGCGCGGGTGCAGCACGTTCCACCACCTGACGCCGCCGACGTGACTGTGCGCGCCGGGGCCGACTCCCCACCAGTTGCCGCCCGACCAGTAGCCGAGGTTGTGGCTACAGTAGGCGTCAGGGCCGGTCGCCCAGCTGCAGGTTTCGTACCAATCCATGCCGGCCTCTGTGAGTACGCGCTCTGCAGTTTCAAAACGATCGACGATCACTTCCTCGCCGGGCACGATGAGCTCACCGCGCTCGACCTGGCCCGCCATCCGAGTGCCGGGTTCCACGATCAGCGAGTACGTACTGATGTGATCGGGCTCGGCCGCGAGCGCGGCCTGAACGCTCGCGAGCCAGTCGTCGGCGGTCTCGCCGGGAGTGCCGTAAATCAGATCGAGACTGACCTGCTCGAATCCAGCGGCGCGCGCCTCCTTCACCGCCTCCTCGGGGCGGCCGGGCGTGTGGACGCGGTCAAGCGTCTTCAAAACCGAGGGGACGGCCGACTGCATCCCGAGCGACACGCGTGTGAAACCGGCCTCGCGGAGCGCTTCGAATTTGGCCGGATCGACCGACTCCGGATTGGCCTCGGTCGTGACCTCTGCGCCGTTTCGCAATCCGAAGCGCTGGCGCACCGCGCCCAGCAGTCTGGCGAGATCTTCGGCCAGGAGGATCGTCGGAGTGCCGCCGCCGATGAACACGGTGTCAACGCTTGGGGCGTGGTCGCCGAGGACGCGCTGCGCGAGGTCGAGCTCGGCGATCGCCGCATCCATGTAGCCTGATTGCGCGGAGCCGTCCTCGCCCGGGACGTAGGTGTTGAAATCGCAGTACCCGCATCTCGTCGAGCAGAACGGCACATGCAGATAAATGCCGAAGGGGTGGGCTTTCAGCCCCGTCAGCGCCTTGGCTGGCAGCGCGCCGTCGCGCGGCGCCGCGTCTCCTTCGGGCAGTCGAGCCATGGGATCGAGTCTAGGCTGGCCGCCGATCGCGCGAGCGGGACCTAAGACGCGCTGATGGTCAGCTCGCCGAGGCCGATGCCAATCTCTCGCAGGTCCGGAGCGAGACCGAGCTCGGCCGGAACTCCAGTCTTGTCGACTACGAAATCGATTTCGATCCCGCGTTTGCCTGCCAGCGCCTCGGCCGGGATCGGAATCGTCGTCGAAGTGGTCGGGTGCTCTAGGTCCAGCGTCAGGTGGGCGAGCCTGAATTCGTTGACGACCACGTCGACTACGACCTCCGGATGGCTCTCGGCGAGCGGCGCTCGAATACCGAAGGCAAGGGTCGCGCCGCCCTCGAGCGGACATCCCAGTCCCAGTCGGACGCGCGAGATCTCCCCACGCGACCAGACGCCGAAGTCCTCGGGAAACCACCATCCGTTGACCAGGAACTCGCCGCGCGCCTGCTCGCCGCCAAGCCTGATCTCGCTGCCCAGCTCATAGCGCGGCCAGCTTTCCGCGTCGGCCCCGGGGCCAGAGGAACGGCCGACGAGCGCGCGCAGCTTGCGCCGCGTTCGCCACGGGCGCCCAGCTGCGACAAACGCCAGTTCTCCCGCCAGCTCGCGCCGCCGGCCGAGCCCCTGCCTGCGCACAAAAAAGTCAGCGAAATCACCGACACCGGTTTTCGCGCCGAGTGGCGCACGGTCGGCGATTTCCATTTCGTAGTCCTCGATCACGCGGGCCAACTTTCCCGCGACCGCGGGCGTTCCATCTTCGGCTGGCTTTCGGCGCCTGCGGGCACGCACCGCAAGCGGAACCGGACACGCGGCGAGCGCCCGGCGCGTCTCGGCAGGAAGCTCGACCTCCGCGACGTCCGCGAGGTATTCAAAGGCCTCAAGCATCTGGTGCGCCAGCCGCCAGTCGCGCCCGCGCGAGGCGAAGAGCCCCCAATCGATCTCCTGCTCATGGCCGCGCACAAGCAACACGCAGTCGCCGACCCAGCGCTCGCGGATGTCGCGCCAGGGATCGGCAGCGTGTGCGATCGTGACCGCAAGCAGATCGGCGCGGCCGAGCGCGCGGCATTCGGCGCCCGCGATCGTGCACGGAACTGCATGTTCGCTCAGCCTCGCGGCGAGTTCGGGCCGCCGCATCGAATGCAAGGCGCTCCAATGCAGATCGATCGACACTCCCTCCCCGCGCGAGAACTCTTCGCCATGCTTCATCGTGATCAGCCGCGGCTCACCCTTTCGCAGGCCGGCCGCGTCGCGCGCCTTGAAACCGCGATCAATCAGCAGCCCGGCTGCTTCAGAAATTTTGTCGGGACTGACGAGCACGTCCACGTCGAACATCGGCCGCAGTCGAGCCGGAACGCCGTGCCCGTAGACCAGCGCCCCACCCTTCATCAGCACCGGATCGCAGCCCGCCTCGCGCAGGTCACCGATCGACGGCGCGATCATCCGCGCGTGCGACTCGGTGCGAAGCCAGGTCACGCGAGAGACGTTGGTGATCTGCGCGGCGAGCTGCTCACCGATCGGAAGCGGGTCGGGCCGAGCGGTGAGCATCGGCAGCAACTGGACTGATCCGAAATCAAGCGTGTCGAGATCGACGGCGTCGGCCCACGCCTCGGCTGCTCGCTCGGCGACTTCGCGATCGGGATGCAGCGCGGCACGCAGAAGATTGTCCTGCAGCGCCGGCGGCCGCATCAGCGGTGCGCGCCTCAACCGTCGGCCTCACGTCTGGCATGGATTGCGGCGCGCGCCGACAGCACGTACTGCCGCCGAATCTCATCGCGATCGACGATCGTCAAGTTCGCTCCATGGATGCGGCGCTCGAGCACGATGTGGTTGACCTCCGGCACGGGACCGAGGCGCTGCATGAAGCGAAAGAGATCATGAATCCCGTCCGTTTCTTCGAGTCCGCCGAGTTCTTCGAAGACCGAACGACGCACGAGCATTGCCATCGGACTTCCGTGCACGGGCTCTTTGGAAATCGCGAAGCGTGCCGCGAGTTCTTCCTCACGTCCCGGGTCGTAGAACTCGCGGACAAGCCCCTGGCAAGCGCTCGCCCCGCCGATCGCGTCAAGCAGCACCTGATTGCGATCGGGGGTATGTCGATCGTCACCGTCGAGAAAAGAGATGAACTCTGTGTCGATGAGACGTGCGCCGATATTGCGCGCGATCGCCGGGCCCTCACCCGGTCCGAACACCACCTCGACGTCGCGCTCGCGAGCAACGTCACCGGTGCCGTCAGTCGAGCCGTTGTCCACGACGACGATCTGCGAGGCCGGCAGAGTCTGCGCGAGAATCGAGTCGATCGCCTCGCCGATGTACTGCGCCTGGTTGCGCACCGCGATCACGACGCCGATCATGCTTCGTGGCTCCCGATCTTGCCGCGGCGCTCGAGCGAATCCTTCAGGCGGTGAACGATCGCCGGCCGATTGACCGCGCGGTCGCGGGTCAGCGATCCCGGTCTCATTCGATAGTTAAAGGCGACCTGGTCAACGTGCACCGCCCTCAGCCCCGCCTCCTTCATGCGCATCACCCAGTCAACGTCCTCGCCGTGAACGATCGATTCGTCGAGCTCGCCGACGCAATCGATCACCGTGCGCGTGACGAAGATGCTCGGAATCGACACCGCGTGGGTCGGGTCTGAAAAGGGGTTCGGGGGATTGCCCATCAGCACCTGGACGCGCGCGAACGCGACGTCGGCGCCGTCCTCGATCGCGACGCGGCGCTCGTCGGGCGAACCGGCGACCCAGATGTCGTCGGCATCGAGAAAGCCGATGATCGAGCCGCTCGCCGCCCGCATGCCGGCGTTGCGCGCAGCTGAAGGTCCGGCGTTGGCCTGCCGAATCAGCGTGATCGGGCCGGGCATCGATTCGACAATCTCCGCGCTGCGGTCGGCCGAGCCGTCATCTACAACGATCAGCTCGAGCAGGCGGTCGGCGTTCTCAACGACGCTGCGGACCGCGTCCTCAACCCACTGCTCGCAGTTGAACACCGGCATGATCACCGAAAGGTTGTTGCTCATGCCGCGCTCCTGACCGCACCGAGTTCGCCGATCACGTCGGGGATCCGCTCGAGGTCAGGGCCGACTTCAAGCGTGTAGGCGGGGAGCCGTTCGAGCAGCTCGCGCAGTGCCGCGAGCGAGCGCTGCATCGCGCCGGTCATCACAGTCATGCTGCCGCCCGTGAGCCGGCGAAGCGCCTCGGCGGGAGCGAGCGGCGTGGCCGCGCCCGTGCGCGCTGCAAGCTCGGGCAAGACGATTGCGCGCACTTCTTGCGAGCGCGTGATCCGCGAGCGCAGGTCCATTCGGTGCTTGCCACGCCAGTCGCGACCGGCCGCTTCGCCAAAGTCCGCGAGGTCGGGGAGCAGCTCGAGCGCCGCGTCGGTCACCTTGATGCACGAGTAGACGCCGTGCGCGACGGGCCGCTCGCCCAGGGAGACAACGCTGAAGTCGTCGGATGTGAAGTCAAGCCCGGCCAGCGCGCAGTTCAGCGAAGTCGTGGACTTCCCCGCCCCGCCCGGTCCGCCGATCAGCACGCCACCGGCGGTCGCGAGGTGCAGCATGTGAGCACCATTCGCGCCCATCGACCAGCGCAGAAGATTGCGCAGCGGCGCGCCGCCCTCGCCCGGCGCCACCTGCCCGCCATCGCGAAACCACTGCACCCCTGCGGCGGCATCCTCGTCGTAGTAGGCAAGCGTCGCGTGCTCAATGTCGTAGACGGCGAGCTGCGGCGGATCGGTGAACCCCGGGATTTCCTGGCGCGGTCCCTTGAAGCTCTGCGCCGGCCAGGGCGGTTTGGGCGGCATGACCCCAGAGGACGCGCTCTCGAACGCAAAGATCCGCGCGGCGGGATCGGGGGCCGAATCCTCGCAGGCGAGCAGGCCGCGCTTCAGCGTCGCGATCACATCTTCGCCGATCAATTCGACCCGCACACGGAGATCACCGGCCGCGACATCGATCGCCTCCCCGGGGACGCGCTCGCGCGCAGTCTCAGCAGCAGCGACGAAGTCCGCTACCGACGTCACGCGGCTGGCGCCACCGGCCAACCATCGGCGTCGAGGTCGATGTCGTGGATCGGGTCGAGCATGAGCAGTTCCTGCATGTCTGTGAACTTCTCGATCGTCGGGTCGCCGCCAACTTCGGCGCGCTGCTCGGCCGGCCCGGCGTCCACCCCGCCCGAGACCAGCAGGCCCTCTGCCTTGAACTGCGCGACGAACGCCTCGATCGACTCCTCGGTCGCGTCACTGCTTGCAAGCAGCGAGCGCGCGCTGCGGCCGTCGGCACAGAGATTCCAGAGCACGGTGGCCGCCGGGCTGAGCGCGTAGTAGCAACCGTTGTCGAGGTTTACAAGCACGGCCTCGCCGTCGAAGGTCTCGTCGATGACGTCTGGGCGATTGGGACGAAGCGGCGCGTCCATGATGCTGCTTTCCATGGCCGGGATATTACTTGGCGGTTCAAAGCTCGTCTGACAGCTCCAGCCACTCCAGCTCGAGCGAGTCTTTGCGCTCGATCAGCTCGTTCAGCTCGCCCTGCAGCGGTGCGAGCTGCTCGAAGTCCGAGGCGTGCACGGTCAGCGCCTCGTGCAGTTCGACCTCGCGGGTGGCGACCTTTTCGAGTTCGCGCTCGACGCGCCGCATCTCCTTCTCGATCCGTTTGACCTCTTTGCGGTCGGCCTTCATCCGGGCACCCGGTGTGAGCTCGCTCGAGCCGCCACCTGGCGCCCAGTCGGCTTCGCCCTCAGACCCGGCCGCACGGCGCTCCTTGACGTATTGATCGATCCCGCCGGGTAGGTGGCGCAGCCCGCCATCCCCCATCAGCCCATAGACGTTGTCGGTCACGCGCTCTACGAAGTAGCGATCGTGGCTGACCACGATCAGCGTGCCGGGCCAACTGTCGAGCAGATCTTCGAGCGCCGTGAGCGTGTCGATGTCGAGGTCGTTGGTCGGCTCGTCGAGCAGCAGCACATTCGGCTCGCGCATCATCAGCCTCATCAGTTGCAGCCTGCGGCGTTCGCCGCCCGAGAGCTTCTTGACCGGCGTCCTTCCGCGACCTCCGCGAAAGCCGAAGCGGTCGCAGAGCATTCCGGCGGTGATCTCGGTTCCGTCGGAGAGATTGGAGACGAGCTTTGCGTCCTCGAGGGATTCGAGCACGCTGCGATCTTCGTTCAGCTGCTCGGCGTGTTGGCCGAGCTGGGCGGTCCGGATCGTCAGGCCCTGCTTCACCGAACCCTTCTGGGGCGGAAATTCTCCGGCCATCAGCTTGAGCAGCGTCGTCTTGCCCGCGCCGTTCACCCCCACCAACGCGCTGCGCTCGCCGGGGCCAAGCCGCCAGGTGACTTCTTCGAACAGCGGCGGCGCGCCGTCATATCCGGCGGTGACGTTGATCGCGTCGATCACCCGGTTGCCCAGGCGCGCGGTCGCGAATTTCAACAGCTCGACATCGTTGCGCGGCGGAGGCTCGTCGGCGATCAGCTCGTTCGCGGCGTCGACGCGAAACTTGGCCTTGACGGTGCGTGCCGGCGGGCCGCGTCGGAGCCACGCGAGCTCCTTGCGAATCAGCGCTTGGCGGCGAGTCTCCTGCGCGGACTCCTGGCGATCGCGCTCGGCGCGAGCCAGAACGTACGCTGCGTATCCGCCCTCGTACTGATGGACCGCTTCGCTTTCGACCTCCCAGGTCTGCTCAACGACAGCATCGAGAAACCAGCGATCGTGGGTCACGACCAGAAGCGTTCCGTTGCGAGCGGAGAGGTGGCGCGCGAGCCAGTCCACACCCTCGACGTCCAGGTGGTTTGTCGGTTCGTCGAGCAACAGCAGCTCGGGGTCATCGATCAGTGTGCGGGCAAGCGCAACGCGCCTGCGCTCGCCGCCAGAGAGCGTGCCGACCGGAGTTTCAAGTCCTTCGGGAAACCGCGTCAGGTCCACCCCGCCGAGCAGACCGTCGAGCACGTTGCGGAACTTCGAGCTGCCTGCCCATTCGTGTTCTGCACGACCGCCGATCAGCACGTTCGCGACTGTGTGCCCGGGATCGAAGTCGTCCCGCTGGTCGAGCAGCGCGAGTGTGAGACCAGATGTGCGGGTGACGCTGCCGCGGTCGGGAGTCTCGTCGCCAGAGATCAGTCGCAGCAGAGTGGACTTGCCCTGACCGTTGCGTCCGACAAGCCCGATGCGCTCCCCCGCGTTCAGGCCGAGCGTGACGTCAGTGAGGATCGGCCGACTGGCGTACTCCTTCGAGGCGTCTTTGAGGTTGACGAGATTTCGTGGGGCTGCTGACATGCGGCCATGGTCGCAGCCCGCGATCGCCATACCCAAAATCGGTTTACATAAGTAACTCTTTGGTTACTAATAAAGCAGTAATCTACCCCCCGGTTAGAGAAATAGACCCGGCATCAACGCATCGAGAGTTCGGAACTCTTCGCGGTGAGCCACTTTCATCGGGGAGATGATTCATATGCGCAAGAGCCTCATGCTCATCTGTGGCGTTCTGATGGCACTTGCAGTGCCAACGACCGCCAACGCAGCCATCAGCACTGTCTTCAACGACGCAGCAGCGCCGTTGTCATGCACCGTGCAGCCAACGACCAACTACCGCTTCTGCGGCACTTCGGCCGGCACAACTGTTCCAAGCTTCGACGGCACGCCGATCGACGTCTCGGTCTCATTCCCGGCGGACGCCGGCGGGGCCGACAACAACTTCCCGCTCATGGGGATCTACCACGGTTGGGGCGGAACCAAGATCCTCCCGTCCAGCTCGCAGACCTCACGTTGGCTCGCACAGGGCTACGCGGTGGTCAGCATCACCGACCGCGGTTGGGGTGGATCCTGCGGCGGCCCCAGCAGCACTCCAAAGGCCGCGCCGTGCACGAGTGGATACATCCACCTGATGAGCAACGCGTCCGAAGTTCGTGACGCGCAGTATCTGATGGGCATGCTCGCCGATGACGGCGTGATCGACGGCCAGAAGATTGCCGCAATGGGCGGCTCATACGGCGGAGCGATGTCGGCTCAACTCGCGACGCTGAAGGACCGCACGCAGCTACCCGACAACTCGCTCGTGCCGTGGGAAAGCCCCGCGGACGGGCTGCCAATGACGATCGCGGCGGCGCTCCCGGAGTACACCTGGAGCAACCTGCCCCAGTCGCTCATGCCCAACGGCAGCGGGTTTGACTACGTCACTGCCAGCCCGTACCTCGGACCCAATGGCGACCGCCGCGTTGGCGTTGACAAGCAATACTGGAACGGCCAGCTGAACCTGGCCGGCTCTCTGCTTGGTTACTACGCGCCAGAGACAGGACCGGGATTTCCCGACCAGACCGCCAACATCAAGCGCTGGTTCCAGTTGATCAGCACGGGTGGTCCCTATGACAACAACGCCGAAGTCGATGCGATGCTCAACGAGCTGCAGACCAACCACAGCTCGGCCGGCGTTGACGATTCGGTCGCGCCCGCACCGATGCTCTTGAGCAGCGGCTGGAACGACGACCTCTTCCCGGTCAGCGAAGCGCTTCGTCTTTACAACAAGGTCCGCAGCAACAACTCGACTACGCCGGTGAAAATCTACGGGATGGATTACGGCCACGCGCCGCGCTCGAACGGCCCGACCGTTGACGCCGCGGCATTCGGCGCCGACTTCGCGGGTCTGATGGCGGCGCAGAACGCCTGGGTCAACTATTACGTCCAGGGCATTGGATCCGCGCCCGCCGACCAGTTCGGCGGAGTGACGATCGCAACCAGCAAATGCTCGGGAACCACCCGCGTTGCCGGTGACGTCTCGACTGCATCCAATTGGGCAAACCTCGCAGTCGGCGACGTGACGATCGCCGGTTCTGCTGCACAGACGATCGTTCCGGGCACAAACCCGGCGTCGCAGTTCACCAGCGGCACCGTCTGCGCCAACTCAGCAAACGCCAACAACACTGCTGGTGCTGCCACCTACGAGTCACCGGTTGTTTCGGGCGGCGGATACACGCTGGCCGGATCACCAAGCGTGGACGCAACACTCACGGTCAACGGTGCGAACGACCAGATCGTGTCGCGTCTCTACGACGTGGACACGACAACCGACCCGGTCAGCCAGAAGCTGATCGCGCGCGGCGTCTACCGCCCGGTCTCGGTTGGAGACGGCCCGTCACGCGAGTCGTTCCAGCTCTACCCACAGGCGTGGAAGGTCAACGACGGACACAAGCTCAAGCTCGAGTTGCTCTCCTCGGACTCGCAATACATGCGTCCGTCGCAGAATGTGACGCAGAAGCCGATCACGGTTCAGGACCTGACGCTGAACGTCCCGACCCTCGACGACGTCGGCGATGCTGACGGCGCCGTGGGCGAGCCGCAGCCAAGAACTCTTGCTGCCGGTTTCGACTTCACCGCTGACGCGTTGAACTCAGATGTGGTCGCACCGACCACGACCGACAACGTGCCCGCAACCAGCGCCACGCCGGTCAGCGTCACGTTGACGGGCTCAGACATCGGAATCTCCGGCGTCGCGGCGACCTACTACACGCTCGGCGCAGCGCCGGCCACGCCGACCAACGCCAGTGCGCTCTACAACCCGTTCAGCAAGCCAGTCCTACAGAACGGCGAGAAGATCAAGTACTTCTCGGTGGACCGCAGCGGCAACGTCGAAACGGTCAGGGAGTCGATTGCGGCATCGGTCGTTCCGGCGATTCCGGCCGTTCCGGTCGTGCCCGTCCCGGCGAAACTCTCGGTCACGGCCAAGCGCAAGGGCACTGTGAAGATCGGCAGGACGATCAGCCTGACGCTCAGCTCGAAGGCGGCCGGCGTGAAGGTCTCCAGCGTCAAGTACTCCTACAAGTGGACCGCGGGCAAGAAGACCGTCGGCAAGAAGTCGAAGCTCAAGCTCACCAAGAAGATGAAGGGCAAGAAGATCAAGGTTGTCGTCACGGCCAAACGGGCCGGTTACAAGACCGGCACCAAGACCGTCACGATCACTTCGAAGTTGAAGTAGTTCTGTTCGTGAGCCCGCTCGCGTCGCGAGGCGCGAGCGGGACTACACGAGCAGTGAGATAGCAACGACGATCGCAAGCGCCGCCAGGAGGATCAGCAGGCCAAACGCCCTGAAGTCGCGGCGGGACGATCCTGCGTACGGCGGCGGATCCGGCCGCCGGGTCTTCGAGGACACGACGACGGGCTTGCGCCTGTCCTCCTGAACCGAATACCGGGGGTATTCCGGCTCTACTGAAACTATTTGTACTGGGGCCACGTATCGCTGTGTCATGCGTTTGTTTTCGACGTGGCGCGTGGCGCGCCTGAGGCGGCCGTCGACGTTCCATGTAGACCCTTTGGAGATCCGATCGGACCGAGGCCAAGTGGTCGCGCAAGCAACTCTCCCGGGGCCGCAACGGCTGCCGCCAGGCCCATAGTCCGATTTCGATTCGTCACAATCTCCCCATGAACCAAACTTATGAAGAGATCGTCGCGGACGTGCTTGAACTTCCGCTGCATCGCGCGGTCGGGATTGAACTGATCGACTCCAACGACCCGGCGCGGGGCATCTTCGTCGACACTGCCGAGCGAAACATCAATCCGCTTGGCTCGCTGCACGGCGGCGTCGTGCCGCTCCTGCTCGACGTCGCGAGCTACCTCGCCGCCGCTGAACTTTTCGAACCCGGCGCCAACGCCGTCACCGCGAGCAACAGTGTTTCGCTTCTGCGCCCGGTGCGCAAAAGCCAGCGCGTCAACGTGACTGCAGAGGTCGACCGCCTTGGGCGCAACGCCTTCTTCCTCACGGCGCGGGCGACTTGTGGCGACCAGCTCGTCGCAACCGGTCAGATCGTCAAGGCCGTCATTCAGGTCGAGGCCGAAGAAGGAGCCGTTGAAGCATCAGAGGTCTCGGCCACCGGCTAGATCCAGGGCCGCGACGAGAATCTCAGAAACCTCTTTGGGGTTGTCGAGCATCGTGAAGTGGTCGGAGTTTGTGACCGCGTGCGTGGTGACGTTCTCCTGGGCGACGATCTTCTCGATGTCCTCGCGGTCAAAGCCGATCGACTCGGCGTCGCCGCGCACGTAGTGGATCTCTCCGCGCGCGTCGGCCAGGCGAGCCGCGAGCGTTCCGTACTGCTCGAGGTGATCGAAGTAGCCGTTGATCACGGCGCGGTTCTGCTCGGGCGGAGTCTTTTGCATGTCGGTGACGATCTCGTCGAGGCGCTCGGGGCGAATCAGCCCCTTCATCGATTCCGGAAAGCTCTTGGTCGTCGCGGCGTAGGCGCGCTTTGCCAGCGGAGGGACCCGCTCGAGGCGTCGCAGCAGGCGAACGCTGCGGTACTCATTGCGAAAGCGCAGGCAGGGATCGAGCAGGACAATCGGCCCGGTGAAGTTGTTGCGGGCGGCGACCTCGATGAGGATGTTGGCGCTGAGCGAGTGGCCGGCGAGCATGTCGATGCGCTCTGCCGCTGCGAGCCTTTCGATCAGCTCGGCGTATTCGGTGGTTGCGTAGGTGAGGCCGGGTGGCGGCGCGTTCTGCGCGAAGCCCGGCGGGTTAGCGGCGAGGGTTGTGACTCCGTCGAGTTCAGCGACGAGATCTACGTAAGTCATCGCCGTACAGAAACCGCCCGGCAGAAGCAATACGCGACTACCCCCGGTCCCTCGCTCAAAAAGCTCAAACGCTCCCGAAATCCTCCTGTCGCCGAGCTCCGGCAGCGGCCTAAGCCTTCTTTACGACGCTCGACTTGAGCTGCATCGGTCCGAACCCATCGACCTTGCAGTCGATGTCGTGGTCGCCGACGCCATTCACGAGGCGGATGTTGCGCACCTTGGTGCCGCGCTTGATCGGTCCGCCCGCGCCCTTGACCTTGAGGTCCTTGATCACAGTGACGGTGTCGCCGTCGGTCAGCGGCACGCCGGCGGCGTCCTTGATGACTGGCTCACTCGCGGCGGGCCCATCGGTTGCGATCAGCGACCATTCGTGCGAACACATCGAGCAGACCTGAAGGCCATTCAGCTCGTAGGTGTATTCGCTCTGGCAGGAGGGGCATGTCGGAGCTGTTTGATTCACGGCGTAAGAGTAAATGAAGCAAATATCGCGATTTCACGCCGTAAATCGAGATTTGCAGTAATCGCAATCGCGAGTAACGGTGCTCAGGCAACTGCTTTTGGCTGGCTAAATGTATTCCGAAGATTCACCCACATACTGGCCGGTACGTGGATATTGGAATCGGCGTTGATAGGAAATCAGGGAGCAAGTACGGGACCTACTGGACGATGGTGCTCGGCGGGAACAACCCCGCGGCGCCGAAGGTGACCGTCACCTGTCCGTACTCAGAGCTTTATGCCGCCCCGGTGCCCGTTGCTGAGGCGCCCGGTGCTGACGCTGGAGCGAAGACCGCCATCGTGACTCAGGTGAAGCGTCGCGGTGGTGGTCGTTTCAAGGTGGTGGGCAAAGTGACGCCGGCCGCGAAGGGCACGCGAGTCAAGCTCACGGTTAGGCGTGGCAAGAAGTCGCGTAGCTACACGGTGAAGACGGATTCGGCTGGGACCTTTAGTAAGACTGTGCGGGCGCCGGGTGGTTCGGGGAAGGTTCGGGTTTTGGCGAAGCCATTGACGTAACGCGCGGCCACCCTCCTCATGCCACCGCAACGCTCCGCGCAATCTCAAACAGCTCCTCAGGCATTGGCCGAGGAAGCCTCCAAGTGAACTGAACAGGCCGCTCCCCCGAGTGGCGGACGTAGGTCGCCGGCCCCAGGAACGTGTACGGAAGAGTCCTGAATGCGTTCTTCTTTCGCTCCCGCACGAACAGCAAGATGCTCGAGTCTCGTTCCGCATGGTTGATGTATCGCTGAACGGTCGGAGTGCCGGGGTGCTGAGACGACTGCGACTCCCAATGGAACAGCGAACGATTGATCGCAAAATCTCGATAGAGCGTGGTTGGCGAGTAATCCTTCTCGTTCTTTTTAAGGTCGATGAAGAAGGCATCCGCGTTCGAATTCTTCGACCAGAGAATTCCCTCGCGCGTCGGAGGTGGCGAAACCTCACTTCCGTACGCGAGCGCGGCGACGATTTCGTTTCGTGTGTATTGCGCATGGAGCGTAAGTGGGATGTCGGCACGGAGCCCGGATGGCTGACCGAGAGTTGCCGAGCGAGCATCCAAGAGCTCAAGAATGCTGACCAGCTCTTCTCGAATCGCTTGCTCACTCCAGAACGCGCCTGCGAAATCCTGCATCGAGTCAAATCCACTGTCGCCCGAACCGAGCCCCCAGGCCAACATTGTGAACAGCCTTCGGTCGCGTTCGTCGAGTCTCTTGAGGAACGGGGGTGCTGAAGATCTAAGCCATTTGGAGTACTTCGCGACGCGCTCGGGATCGTCGATGTGAAGAAGGCTTCTAGCTGTCGAGTCGAACTTGCTCTGAATCGCCGACAGCGCTTCACTGCCGGCTAGCCCTGCATCGCGACGAAGCTTCGCCCAGGAACCGCGGCGATACAGATCCTCAGGCTCTATCGCCTGCTGGGCGAGAAAGTCGCCGAGCTCGACTTCGGGACTGCGTTTGAGCTCCGCAACGAGCACGGCCCATTTCGTGCGGCTCGCAGCCTGCTTCAAGTTCTCGACAACCAGCTCCGTGCTCTGCCTGTCGAAGTCAATTGTGCACCCGGACGGCAAGAACGGAAATCCAGACTCGACCTGTTCTCGCATCGGGCCATGCCGCACGTCCACAATCGCGCGCAGACGATCGTCAAACCGAAACTCACGTCGCTGCTGCCCGATCATGTCGATCACGGTCAGGTGGCTCTTGCCGTCGGCGGTGCGAAGGCCTCGTCCCAGCTGCTGGGTGAACACCGTCGCGGACGACGTGGGTCGAAGCAAAAAGATTGTGTCCACGTCCGGCACATCGACCCCCTCGCCAAGCACGTCGACAGAAAAAACGCACCGGATACTCCCTGCGCGCAGTCCGGCGAGAACCTTTGCGCGTTCTTCCTGCGGAGTGTTTCCGTCTACCGAAACACTCGGCAATCCGGCGTCTGTGAACTCTCGAGCCATGAACGCAGCATGTTCGACAGACACGCAGAACCCGAGCGCGCGCATCGTCTCCGGCTTGTACACGATTCGCTGGATCGAGTTGAGCAACTTGGAAACGCGCGCCTTGTCGCCGGTGTATACATCGCTCAGCTCGGCCGCGAGGTAGCCGCCACGCCGCCAGGTCACCGACGACAAGTCCGTGCCATCGGCAATGCCGAAGTACTGGAACGGGACGAGAAATCCCTCGTCGATGGCCTCCCACAGGCGCAACTCAACCGCGATTCGATTGTCGAACCATTCCGTCACGTCTTGACCGTCCATGCGCTCTGGAGTCGCGGTGAGACCAAGCAACTCGCGCGGTTCCAAGTGATTCAGTAGTCGTTCGTACGAAGGTGCTTTTGCGTGGTGGAACTCATCCACGATCACAACGTCGAATTCCGTTGGATCGATACTCGCCAGCCGATCTTTGCCGAGCGAGTTGATCATTCCGAAAACGTGGCGACCAGATACGCGACGGCCGCCCCCGTGGATGCCGCCAAATGAGCCATCACGCAGCACGGCTCGAAACGTCGCCAACGACTGCTCGATGATCTGCTCGCGATGGGCCACGAACAGGAGCGAGAGATCCTCGCCGTACTGAGCGCAAAGCTGCTTGTAGTCAAGTGCCGCGACTACCGTTTTGCCGGTTCCGGTGGCCGAGACGACCAGGTTCCGGTGGCGATCATGTCGAGTCCGCTCCACCGTCAACGCCTCGAGCATCCGCTCTTGGTAATCGCGCGGGATGACATCGAGGCCGGCGAACGAAATCGGAATCACCTCGCCACTGGCGCGCCGCAAGTTGCCGTCCAATGCCTTTTCGAACTGCTCGCCGTTGACCTCGGGGTCGTAGTCGACGAAGTACTCGGATTCCCAGTGGCTTTCGAACGTCATCTGGATGCGGTCCAGAAGATGTCCGGCGTCGGTTTCGGAGAGCCGAACGTTCCACTCAAGCCCGTCGAAGAGAGCTGTGTGCGAGAGATTCGAAGAGCCGACGAAAGCCGTGTTCAATCCGCCTTCGCGATGGAGCAGCCACGACTTGGCGTGAAGTTTCGTAGTACGGGCATCCATCGCAACCTTGACCTCGGCCCCGACCTCAACCAGCGCATCGACGGCGTCCTTCTCTGTCGCCCCCATGTAAGTGGTGGTGATCACTCGCACTCGACCGCCCCTGCTTACGAGCTCCTCAAGCGCGGGCCGGATGTGTCGAACGCCTGACCAAATCACGAACGCGCAAATGAGGTCTACGTCTTTCGCCGACTCGAGCTCCGCCTTGAGCTCGGATCCAAAGTTGGGCTGCCCGGACGCGTTAACGAGCAGATCGCTCTGACTGAACGGTGTAGCCGGAAGCGCCGGGAGTGGCTCGAAATCTCCCAGCGGAGACTTCCGCTTGATTCCGACGAGCTTGGCCGGAGGTACTTCGACGCCGTCCTCGGGACCCAGCTCGGGGACCTTGTCCAGCAACTCGTTTACAAGGGTTGCGATCGCCGCCGGATCCTCATCCAAATCGATGAGGATTCTGCGCAGCTCATTCTTCAAATGAATGGCAAGTCGCTCCGGCGCCTCGGACTCGCCCAGGGGCGACTCGACTACGGCGTCTGCGTCCATTGAGGCAAGAACGCGGCGAAGGCGGCGGGTGACGAGCTCGTCCCGAGGCCCTGGACTTAGCGACTCCATTCGGCGGAGCCTACCGACGCATCGTCCGCCTCATCGCTTGACAGTAAGAACCACCGTACGATCAACTCGCACGCCACCGATCGCAAGCATGGTCTTCACGAGGTGCGTCCCGTAGCGAGCACTCTTTCCAACTCGAAGCGTGACCGTCACAGTCCTGGAGGACCCTGCCGAAATCGACTTGACGCTGGTTGAGAGTCGCCTCGCTGAATCGAGCGAAGCCGGAATCGACGACGTGAGCTTTGCGCCGCTCAGCGGTCCAGCTGTGTCGTTCGTCAACACGAACCGCAGTCGAACCTTCGCTCCGCGCTTGGCGGAAACCTTTGACGTGCGTGCGGTCAGCGTGACGGTACCGTCGCGTCCCGCGGGACCGGAGTCGCCCTTGGGGCCTTGAGGCCCCTGCGGACCAGCGGGACCGTCAGCTCCATCCGAGCCGGCCGGGCCGGTTGCTCCCGTTCCACCGGTTGCGCCAGTCGCTCCCGACCCACCGGTCGCACCCGTTCCGCCGGTCGCCCCGGTGGCCCCAGTTGGTCCCTGCGGTCCGACCGGCAACGAGCTGCTCGTAGCGGTAAGTGTCACGACGCGGGGATCGACAATCGCATTCGAGGAAACCTGAAGCTGCGCGCTCGACACTGCGTTCTCACGCCCGGGCGCGAAACGAATCTGAACCAGGCATGTTTCGCCCGGAAGAAGCACGGTCGAGGTGCACGGATCATCCGTCAGCAGGAAGTCGCCCGTGGATTCCGTGTTCGACGCCTTGATCGCAACCTTGCTGACCGTCACATTCTCATCACCAGTGTTGGTCAACGTCACGAACTGCCCAACGCCAATCGTCTGCGCCGGCTGCACCGGGAAACTCGGCGTGGTCGCCGCAAGGCGCGCGCCCAGAGCGACCGCGGACAGGCGGCCCGGGGAACCAGTCTCAGTGCCGGCCACAAAAGCACCATTCGTGCCAACCACGCTGAACGTGTTCAGAACCGGCAGCGGCGGAGCGCTGGCTCCAACTCCAGCCGCGTTGTCAAAGGTCGCCGCCGATGAGGCACCGAACGCCACACCAGTGACGAGCGTCCCATCAGCCTTGAAGATGTTCACCTGGTCGCCGCTGGAGCTCAAACCAATCCCGCTCCCCGAGTAAGTACCGATCGCAAACCCGGCCGGCACGTACTCGCCGAACCAAGCGTCCTTGAACGCGTTGGCCTTGACCGCGTCGCCCTCGATGAACACGACCGACTGACCCGGCGCGATCGAAGTTACGCCGCTCAAAGCGACGGCGCTCGCAAACGCCGCCGAGCCGTCGTCAACCTTCCAATTGGTCAAGTCAACTGCAACCCCACCGGTGTTGGTCAGTTCAAACCAGTCCCCGGCGTACGCGCCGTTCGTGCTCGATGACGGCGACACCTCGGTCACCTTCAACGATGGGAGCGGCGGCGGGCTGACGATCGTTCCCGGCGAGCCCGTCTCGTCGTGATTGGTGAACGCGCCGTTCACTCCGTCGGCGCTCAGCTGGCTGATGAACGGCAGCGGCGAGGCAAACGCGTTCAACCCAGCCGCGTTGTCGAACGACTTGAAGTTCGTCGCCGCGCCGAACTGCACGCCCGCCACGCGGTCGCCGGTGCTGTTGAAGATCACCACTGCGTCGCCGCTTCCACTCAGGCCGATTCCGGAACCGCTGTAGTAGCCAATCTGGAATCCGGCCGGCGGGTTGACGCCAAACCATGAGTTCGTGAACGCTGCTGCCTTCACCGCGTCGCCCTCGAGGAAGACAGCCGACTTGCCCGGTGCGAGCGAAGCGACTCCGGTCAGCGTGGCCGCGGTTGCGATCGCGCCAGAGCTGTCATCCATCTTGAAGTCCGTCAGGTCAATCGTCACCGCGCTGTTGTTGGTCAGCTCCCACCAATCGGCCGCGTACGGCTGCAGGCTGCTGCTGCCCCACGGCGCCACTTCGGAGATCACCAATGGCGGTGCGATCGGGCTGGTGCCCGGTGAGCCAGTCTCGGTCGGAGTGATGCCGACCGGCGGCGCGGCGCGAGTGATCGTGAATGCGCCGTTTACGCCGTCTGCGCTGAGCGTGGTGATCGTCGGCGGCGTGGCCTTCGTGTTGCCGATCGCCGCGGTGTTGTCGAAGGACCGACCTGCCACCGCAGTGCCGAACGCGACACCAGTCAATTCAGTGCCCGCGTCGTTGAAGACGTTGACCTGGTCACCGCCGGTGCTGAGGCCGATGCCGCTGCCGGAGTAGTACCCGATCTGAAATCCCGCGGGCGCGCCGCACGGGAACCAGAAGTTCGTGAACTCGGTTGCCTTCGTTGCGTCTCCGTCGATGAAGATTGCCGACTGTCCTGGCGCGAGTGAGGAAACGCCGTTCAGCACAACGGCCGAGGCGAAGGAGTTCGAGTCATCGTCGAAGCGCCAGTTGGTCAGGCTCACGGTTTCGGTGCCGGTGTTCGTGAGCTCCCACCAGTCGGACGCATATGAGCTGTTGCCGCTGGCCCAGGACGTGACCTCGGTCACCGCAACTGAGGCATTGCTTGCCGCGCCTACCGCCTCGATCGTAAGCGTGAATGTTGCGCCGGTCGCATCCGGCGTGGCGCCGACTGCGGCGTCGTCAACCGTGACTGCCACGGAGTAGCTGCTCTTGGTGCTTGCGTCCAGAGCCGTGCCGGCCTTCAGGTAGAGGCCGTTGTCATCAACCTCAAACGATGCTGCATCCGCGCCGGCCACGCCAAGGTCGTTGTTGCCAATTCCGTCGTCGGTGTAGTCAATGTCTGCGAGCTTGACGCGTGAAGTGGTGTTCGCGTTCTCGGGCAGAGTCGTGATCGGGTTCGGAAGCGTGACTGCGGTCGGCGCCGTGTTTGGCTCAGTCGAAGGCTCGTAGACCCACATCTGCGGGCTCTGCGCGTTTCCGCCGCCCTGCTCGGTGGTGATGTAGAGCTTGCCGTCGTTGTCCATCGCCACGCCCTCAAACGTCTGCGCGGGAACTGACAACGGGTTGTCGGAGTCCTTCTTGATCGTCAGCGTGCTCATCACCGCACCTGCGGGAGAGACTTCTTTGACCTTGCCCGACTCCTGGCTGATGACCAGCAGGTTCGGGACGTCATCGCCGGAGAGAGTGGAGATATTCGCCATCGCGAAGACGCCGGAGAGGTCGCCCATGTTGATCAGCGCCGGGTCAAATAGATTGGTCGAGTTCTCGGTTGTCGGGGAGCCGTTTGTCGCCGTGCCTGCATCCCAGTCGATGCCCGTCGCGAAGATTCCCTGCGGGTCGACTTCCTTGACGAAGATGTAGTTGCCGGTGATCGGGTCGCGCGTGACGTCCTCGAGCCCGACGTTGCCGATCGTCGTGCCGAGCTTCACCGTCTTGGTGTCGGTGCGCTCGAGCGTGTCGCCGGCGACGTACGTGAACTTGACGGCCTGGCGGTAACGCTCCTCGGTCATCACGAACTCGCCGCCGCCGATGTAGCTGATGCCCTCGGTGTCGTAGAACTCAGTTCCGCCCGGACCGGCTCCCGCCGCCAGCGACATCGAGTCGATCAGCGCGCCGGTCTTGCTTACCTGCACAATCGACGTGCCGCCGTCGCCGACAACGAACAGCGAGTCGGTGTCCCAGTTGTAGGTCACGCTCGAGACTTCTTGCGCCATCAGGCTGCCGACCGGAGCCGGGCCGTTGGTTGGCGTGGGGAGCGCGTAGCGGCCGATGCGCTTGTAGTTCGACAGGTCAACGCCCGTCAAAGGAACAGCTTGCGCGGTCGCGGCCGGGATGACAACGGCGACGATCGAAAGGAATAGGACTCGGCGAATACGTGTGGGTAGCGACATGGGCGCGAAGCTATTCGCCAACAGCCGCGGCGATGTTACGAATTGGGGACCGTTTGGAGAAAGCGTAAAGTCACCGACAGAATGATTCATGCCAGCTGAACGACTTCTCGATTCGCCCGACGCCGAGCAGATCCTCGCGGTCGCTCGCGAGTTCGCCGCCGCAGAGCTCACGCCGCGCGCCGCGCAGGCCGAAGCCGACTCGGCATTCCCTCGCGAGGTCTTCAAGCAGCTCGGCGAGCTCGGATTTCTGAGCATGCCTTATCCCGAGTCATTGGGCGGCGGCGGTCAGCCATACGAGACAGCGGCCGTCTTGGGATCGCGGCGGTTGCCGTGGGCCTGGCCCAGTCGGCGCTCGACCACGCAGTCGACTACGCCTGCGAGCGCGAGACCTTCGGTCAGCCGATCATCTCGCATCAAGGTCTCGGGTTCTTGCTCGCGGACATGGCAGCGGCGGTCGAGTCGGTCCGCGCCACGACCGACGCCGTCCAGGTCCTCGGCGGCTATGGCTACACCAAGGACTTCCCGGTTGAACGACTGATGCGCGAGGCAAAAGTGATGCAGATCTTTGAAGGCACCAACCAGATCCAGCGGCTAGTAATCGCCCGTCACCTCGAGCGCTCGGCGCGCGGAGCGTGACCGCGCTCAAAGACAGTGCCGCGATCGTCTTTGGCGGAGCATCAGGACTCGGCGAAGCCGTCGCCCGTCAGCTCGCTGCAGACGGTGCAACGGTCGTAGTCGCCGACATCAACAAGGAACGAGCGGCGAGTGTTGCGTCATCGATCGACGGCCAATCGGTTGCCGCCGACGTCACTGACCCTGAGTCCGTGGAATCCGCAATCGCAACGGCGAGCACCCTTCCGGACGGGTTGCGAATCAGCGTGAACTGCGCCGGAATCGGAACGCCAGGAAAGCTCCTCATGCGCGGCGAGCCAACTCCGCTCGACCACTTTTCCAACGTGATCGACGTCAACCTGATCGGCACGATCAACGTCCTCAGAACCGCCGCCGCAGCGATGGGCCAGAACGAGCCAGACGCCGACGGCGAACGCGGCGTCTGCGTAAACACCGCCTCGATCGCGGCCTACGACGGACAGATCGGCCAGATCGCCTACGCGGCCTCCAAGGCTGGCGTCGTCGGCGTGACCCTGCCGGCCGCCCGCGAGCTCGCCGCCCAGGCGACGCGAGTCGTCACGATCGCGCCGGGCCTCTTCGACACCCCGCTCCTTGCGGGACTCCCGGAAGCCGCCCGCGAATCACTCGGCCAGTCGGTGCCGTATCCGCAGCGCCTCGGTAACCCTTCAGAATTCGCCGAGCTCGTAGCTCACATCGTGACCAACCGCATGCTCAACGGTGAAGTGATTCGTCTTGACGGGGCACTGCGGATGGGTCCGCGGTAAACGCTGCCCAACTCGGCCTGCCCGGCGACGGTTCGATCGTCGGGAACCCCGCCAGCAAGAACTTCAACGGCGGAGGACTCCCCCACTGGTTGATCGTCGTCGGGCTGTTGGGCCACTTGCGCGCGACGTAGTCGCCAACTGGCGGCATCTGCGCGAGATCTGCGCAAAGCTCGATCATCGCGCCGTCGGCGTCAAGGAAGTAGCTGAAGAGGTTGTTGCCTGGGCCGTGACGGGATGGCCCCCAGATCAGCTTCTGATCGCGGCCTTGCTTCAACCGATCGGCGATGCGGCCCATCTGGTTCAGGTCCTGGACGGTCCAGGCGTAGTGCGAGAGCTCGGCCTTGGGCGCCAGCACGACGGCCATCCCGTGATGATCGCCATCGCAGTGCCACCAGCTCGCGAACGGCCCCATCCGGTCGCTGAAGCGAAAGCCGAGGCCGTCTTTCAGGAAGCGCTCGACCGTCTTTGGCCAGTTGGACTTGATCGAGACGTGCTCGAACTTGAGCGGGCGGTCGCCGGGCCCGGGAGCCGGCACCGACTCCATGCCGCAGAAGAGTTTGAAGACGTGGCCCGAGGGGCCTTGGACGATCATCGCCCGGTCGATCCCCGGCTCGCCGTCGTAAGTGCCGCCGAGAAGCGTGCCGCCGGCCGACTTGATGCGCGGCCTCATGGCTTCAAGCGTCGCGGCATCTTCAACTTCAAGGCCGATGTGGTCGTACCCCTGCTTCTCCCGGTCTTCAATCAACAAAAGCTCGTGATGGCGTTCGTTGCAGGTCAGGTACGAGACGCCGCCGACGCGCTCGGTCTCGACCAGGCCGAGGATCTCTGTCTGGAACTCCACGGCCGCGTCGAGATCAGCGACGCGCATGCCCATATGTCCGATTCGGGTGACCAACTTCTAACTGCCTTTCACTGGTGTTTGATCCTTGAAGAAACTCTCGAGGCTGCGCGGCTTGTGGCCAGTCAGCTCGGTCACGTCGCCGGTTGCCGAGCCGTCGGCGCCGCTGGCGAAGTAGGCCGCCATGCGGATCGCGTGGTCGACTTCAAATGGCGAGGCGCCGCGACGCTGGAGCGCCTTGCGGGCGATGAACGGCGGAATGCTCACGTAGCGAACGCCGCGCACCCGCGCGACATCAGAGAACGTCACGCTCGACGGACCTGTCAACTGCCAGGCGCCGTCTGGAGCGTCCTCCTGCGCGAGCAGCGTGGCTGCGCAGTCGGCCACGTCACGCGCATCGACCATTGCGATCGGACCGTTTCCCATTGGCGCCGGCATCACTCCGCGCATGATCTGAATGCCCAAAAGGTTCTGCATCAAGAACGACGGGCGCAGGAACTGAAACTTGATTCCGCTGGCCTCGATTCTTTGCTCGCTGCGCCAGTGGGTGATCGCGGTCGGGCTCGCTCCGTTTGGCCCAAGCGATGGGGCGCCGCCGGAGATCTTGACGATTCGCCGCACGTTCGCAGCGAGCGCGGCAGCAAGTGCATTGCGCTCCATCGCGTCCTGATCTGGTCCGTGCGGGGTGAGCAGAAAGAGGTCGGTCGCGCCCTCGAATGCGCGCTCGAGCGATTGCTGATCGAGCAGATCGCCGCCGACGGTTGGAAGCGGGATGTCGATCGCGCTTTTCGATCGCACCACCGCGCGCGCCGGGATGTCGCGCTCGGCAAGCAGCGAAGCGACCTCACTCCCGATCGTGCCCGTCGCTCCAAGTACAGCGATCATGCACCAACCAACTTCTCTAGATTCGTCGCCGTCGCCGAGATGTCGTCCGCAGCGCCGGTCGCAAATACGAACTTGTCCGGCCTGAGCAGCGCCCACTCGCAGTCGTTGGAGCGCAGCCACGAATCCACCGGACTGACGATGCTCGTAACGCCACGCTCGCGCCAGGCTCGCGCAATCGCTGGACTGTCCGCGACGACAGACCAGCGATTGCCGAGCATCTCGTCGATCCGCTCAGCCTGGGGGAAGAGCGCGCCGACGCTGCGGTTGAAGGGAAGCTTTGCCGGGCGCGTCGCGAAGAAGCCTTGGCCATAGGTTGGTAGCGGCTTGACCTGCTCGCGGATGAGAGCCAGAACGCCAGTCGAATTCAGGGCCCCGAGCACGCCATCGCGGATCTTGCCAACGGTGGGGTTAGAGGTCTGGACGATCCCGCCCCAACGAACCGCGAGATTCTGCATGCTCGTGACGTGCGGACGGCGCTCTACCTCGTAGCTCTCAAGCAACTGTTGCGGTGCCCCGCGGAGAACCGCTTCGAGCTTCCAGGCAAGGTTCTGGGCATCGCGCGCGCCCGACGAGAACCCCTGCCCGGCGAACGGCGGCGTGAGGTGCGCGGAATCGCCGGCCAGGAGCACGCGGCCCGCGCGCCAACTCTCGGCGCGCCGGACATGAAACGTGTAGACAACTGCGCGCTCAAACTCAACCTCTTCGTCGGTGATGTACGGCGCGGCGAGTTCGCGGATCCGTGCTGGCTGCTCGAATTCTGCGGCGTCCTCGCCGGGATGGAGCATCCACTCCCAGCGGTGACGGCCCGAGGACATCGGCAGCGAGACGGTGGGGCGATTCACGTCACCGAAGAAGTGGGGATGGGGAACCTTCGCCAGCGGCTTGTCGAGCAGGCCGTCGAGCACGAGCCAGCGCTGGGCGAAGGTCGATCCACCGAAGGGAATCTGCAGCGATCGGCGCACGAAGCTCCGCCCTCCGTCGCAGGCAACGAGATAGCGCGAGCGGATCCGGGTCGTCTTTCCGCCCGCGGTTGACCGAACGTAAGCGTCCACGTGATCGGCCGCGCGATCGACGGTCTCCACGCGCGTGCCCCAGCGCACGTCTGCCTGTCCGCGCTCTGCCACGGCCGCGACCATCGTCCGCTCCATCGAGGGTTGATGGATCGATACGAGCGGCGGGTGACCGAGGTCGCCCTGCGCCGGGCGCAGTACCTCGAGCTTCTTCCCGCGATTGGTCACGAATGAGACCGACTTCTGTGCCTGGGCATTGGCGAGGGCCGCCGCATCGAGACCGACCGACTGGAAGATCCGCAGCACCTCGTCGTCGATCACCGCCGCGCGCGGAAGCGAGTACACATCGTCTGCCTCGTCAACCGCGATCACCTTGACTCCGAGATCAGTGAGCAGCAACGCGAGGAGCTGACCCACCGGTCCGAACCCGCAGATCATCACCTCACATTCGATCATCGGGCGAAGGCCGTTGCGGGCACGTCCGATTCGCTGATCTTGTTGGTCAGCGTGCCGATGCGGTCGATCTCGAGCTCAACTGTCTGGCCTGGCTTGACCCATCGGTCGAGCTCAAGCCCGCAGCAACCGGGCATCGTGCCGGTCGAGATCACGTCGCCGGCGTCGAGCCGCTCGCCCTTTGAGGCGTACGCGAGCATCGCGCCGACGTCGTGCGCCGGGTCCTTGGTTGCGCCTTCGCACCAGAGTTCGCCGTCAACGCGCACGCGGCCGGTCGCCTCTTTCCAGTCGCCGAACTCGTCGGCCGTGACGACGTCCGATCCCAGCGAGTTGGCAAAGGTCTTGGACTTCACGACGGGACCAAAGATGTTGCGGCGGTAGTCATCAGCCTGCACGTCGCGGGCGCTCCAGTCGTTCAGGACCATCCAGCCGCCGATTGCGTCAACGGCTTCTTCGGGCGTCGCGTCGGCGATCGGCGAACGCAGAACAAACGCGAGTTCGAGCTCGAAGTCGAGCGCCTTGGTGTGCGAGGGCCACCACATGTCCTGACCATCGGTGAGCACCATCGTGTGGTTGGCGACGTAGAAGGTCGGAGCCTCCCAGAAGCGTTCGTTCGGCTTCAGCTTGGGGAAGGTCTTGCCGGTCTTCTCAAAGAGGCTGATCGCCTTCCACGCCGGCGGCGGGAAGAAATTCTTCACCAGCATGCGCGCCGAGTTGATCACGTGGCTCTCCCAGAGCATGTAGGCGCGCATCGAGCGCGGCTCGAACGGGAGGAGCGCTTCGCCGGGTTCAGCTGCGGCGGCTGGATCGTCCTTCGCGGCTTCGGCCGCGGCACTAGCCGCGGCGATCCCCACGTCGCCGGTCTTCAGCAGCTCGAGCACGTCCGTCTCGGCAGCCGTGATCAGTGCTTGGTCACTTCCGTTTTTGCGCAGAGCAGCGGCGATGTCGACCCACTTGCCGTCGACCTCCCCGATCACCCCTTGCGTCGCTTTTCTAAGTTTCATGCCGCCACCGTATCACGAAACTGATAGTTTTGTCAACTATGAGTACTTCATCGCTCACGCTCGCGCCCGAGCTGCGGCCAATCTTGACGAAACAGCATTTCCCGAGCCAGAGAGCTTTCGGCTCGATCGACCGAGCGGCGTTCAGCTCGGTTGGGGCCACGGCCCGCACACCTGCGTTGGCCTGCACCTCGCAAAGCTCGAGATGAACGCGTTGGTACGAGCGATGGTCCCGCAGGTGTCCGCCGTCGAAACTGGAGAACCGGGGCGACTCCTCAACAACACGCTTCAGGGGATCAGCCGCCTTCCGGCGCGATTCGTACCTTCATGAGAGAAGCAATGAACAGCGCCGCGACAGATGCCACCCAGGACCGGAACTCGCGCCGGCGCGAGCAAACCCGCACGCGCCTGATCGAAGCCGCCATGACGCTGTTCGCCCGCCAAGGAACCGAGCGCACCCGGATCAACGAGATCACCGAACTTGCCGACGTTGGTTTTGGCTCGTTCTACAACTACTTCGAGAACAAGGACGCGATCGTCAACGCGGTTCTGAGTGAGACCGCCGCCAGTCACGCTCAGGCGATCGTCAGCGCCACCGCGAACGTCGAAGATCCGGCCGAAGTGATCTCGGTTGCCCATAGGCACTTCGTTCGGTTGGCGATCGAGGACCCGCAGCTAGCGGCACTCGCCGTGGAGCTTGTCTTCTCGAATCAGGCGATCATCGACTCTCTCCGCCCCTTCGCGCGCGAGGACTTGAAACGCGCCGCCGAGGCAGGCCGTCTAGACATCCCCGACATCGAGGCCGCGCTCCATGCCACCGGCGGCGCGCTTCAGGGAACCATCCGAGGCGTCCTCGAGGGCGAGTTGGGTTCTGAAGCCGACGTCGCGCACGCAGCTCTCATTCTGCGGATGCTCGGTCTCGCTCCCGCGGAGGCCGATGAGATCGCGCGGCGTCCGATGCCGCCGGATCGCCTGAGTGAACCAGCGGGCCAGTGACCGCACGATGCGCCGCGCGTTCTACGGTGACACGATGGGTTCGCGACAGCTCGAAAGCTCCTCCGCTCACAGCGCGCCACTCGACGGCCTGCGCGCGCTCGCCGCACTGTCGGTCCTGGTCTTTCATGTCTGGCTCTACGCACCCGGCGGCCCGCCGATTCCGCGGAGCTCGCTGTGGGACAAGTTCATGTTCGAGCTGAACCTCGGATTGATCTGCTTCTTCGTGCTTTCGGGCTTTTTGCTGTACCAAGCGTTCGCGCGAGCTTCACTGGTCGAAGGTCCGCGCGTGGACTTCAACCGTTACGCGGTCCGCCGTGCGGCGCGTATCGTGCCCGCCTATTGGGTTAGCCTTGCTGGCAGCATCCTTTTGTACTGGCTTTTCGGCCCGCGTCAGCTACTTCCGCCCGCCGAGCAGATTCCGCTGTTCGCCGCGTTTGCGCAGAACTACTCAGCGGCGACCGTCATGGAGCTGAACCCAGTTACCTGGACGCTGTCGATCGAGATGGCGCTCTACCTCGTACTGCCGCTGATCGGACTCGCTGCCTACCGCTTTGGTCCCGAGCGGATCGGATACCAAGTGGCCCTGCTCGTGAGCCTGATCGGCCTGACGATCGCCTGGAATGCATTGGTCTACTCCAGCGACTGGCGTCCGATCGGCCCAAAGGTGCTGCCCGCTTACCTTGGTCACTTCGCGCTCGGCATGCTTGGAGCGCTCTGGTTTGAGCGCAGGCGCAGAGATGGGTCGGGCTCGCTGAGTGCAAGCGCGACCGCGATACTTTTTGCCGCAGGGGCCGGGATCGTGTTTCTCGGCGGTTACTGGCACGAGACTGCCGGTAGCGGCATCACTTACGCGTCGTTCTCGGGCCTGCCTGCCGCGCTCGGATTCACGCTCATGATCAGCGCAGCCGCCGCAGGCCGTGGTCCGGCCATCAACTGGCTGCGCGCTCGGCCGCTGGTGGCGATCGGCGGGATCTCATACGGCGTGTACCTTTGGCACCTCCCACTTCTGCTCGTCACGCGCCACGCCGGACTGATGCCAGATCCGTTCGTGCTGCGCGTCCTGGTCGTGTTGTCGCTCGCGCTGGTTGCGGGCCTTGCGAGCTGGCGCCTGATCGAGCAGCCGATGATTCGGCGCTTCCGTGCCGCTGGCGCTTCGGCCACCCGACCGACGCGATCCCGCGTGGGCAGGGATCGCCAATTGGCGGCGAGCGGCGGCAGCGCAGGACGATAACTACAGCGTTGCGACCTGCTCACTTGGCGAATGGCCAGCAGGTCGCCGAGCGTTCGACTGACACCCGCGGCCTCGACAACCAGAATGACTCGGCCGCACTGGTTGGCCGAAAAGCAGGCGAGTCGTATCACCGCCGCGTTGACCGCGCTGCCACTGACACCGATGCCAGGACGCGCCCGCGCACTGCCTGACGTAGTAGTTGATCGATCGCGATGTTGAAGCGCCCGGTGAGCGCCGGCTGCCGTCGGTCAGGTCAAATCACCCAATGCCCGATCGAGAAACACCAACACATCGGTCTTCCCCACCAGCGACAGCAGGTGCACATAAACGCTCGCGAGATCCGCGTCCGTCGACACCTGCTCCTGCAGGCACTGCAGCATCGCCTGATGCGGCCGGCCGTCGTTGCAGATCTCGAGGTATCCCTTGGCGTCGGCCACGGCGAGCACCTGCCGCGAGATCCTCTCGGCGTCCTGAAACGCCGCCTGCCGCTCGGCGATCACGCCGTGCAACAACTCGCTGCCGCGCTGCAGCACAAGCGAAGCGACCCCATCCTGAATCTTTCGCGCAGTCGGCCGACCGGTGAACGAGATCTCTTCGCTGTACACTCCGCGCGCTGACTCGATCAGCATCGCGCGCAGGGCAGCAATCTGCGAGACGACCGGCAGGTGGTTGCTCGTCAGCGATTCTTCGGTGTTCTTCAGCCAGAAAAGCACCGCATCCGGAAAGCCGGTGCGCCGCGCTTCAAGTTGATTCACCAGATCTGGCACCTGCAGCAGCTTCGCCGAGATGTCCTCGTACTGAACGACGTTCAGCGCCATCAGCTATTCCGGCGAGAGGGTGTTAGCTGTCGCTCAGGATCCGAGCTTTTGTCGGCGTCGCCACCGCGCGGATCGGCCACGACCAACTTCAATGTGGCCGTCTGCGCGCAGGACGTTCAACACAAGCATGATCGTCGCCGGGCTCACCCACGGCAACGCTGCCTCCAGGTCGGCGCGAGAAAATTGCGCTGGCGCCTGGTTCATGACCCAGTGTTCTACCTGCTCCTGCTTGCTGAGTCCGTCCATCGATCCCGCCGCGGCGATGCGGCTCTCAAAATCCGAGTACGCGGTCGCCAGGATCGAGATGAAGTATTCCGCCCAGGGCCAGATGTTGTGCTCGCCGTCAGTCTCAACCCAGTTGCGCTGCGACTGGTAGAGATTCGCGTAGTACTGATTCTTGCTCTCAAATATGCGCTGCTCGAGACTTACGTAGCGAACAACGCCATACCCGCTCTCTAGAAGCTCGGAGTTGGTGGCCAGGCGCGTCGTGCGCCCGTTGCCGTCTGCGAACGGATGGATCGAGAGCAGGTCGAGCGCGAGCGCAGCGACCAGGAGGACCGGGTGCGCGGCGCGGTCCTTTTGAGCCCGCACGTAGCGGTCAATCAGCTCGGTGAGCAAAAACTCGCACTCCTCCGGAGCGGGCGGCACATAGACGATTTCGGCGCGTCCGGATTGGCGCGAGATGATCTGGTTGGGTTCGGATTTGAGAAATCCACCGCGGCCGTCAACGTGCTGAAGCAGTTTCCGGTGAATATGCATAAGTAGGGCAAACGAGATCGGCTCGGGCGCTCGCTGGATCAGCTCATCGAGCGCGTCCCGGTATCCCGCGAACTCTTGCTCCGTGCGATTGCGGAATGTCATTCGACCGTCCGCCAAGGCTTTGGCGCGTCCCTCCGCCACGTTGATCCCTTCGATGGCATTGGAAGCAGTGATCGACTCTACGCGAGCGCCTTCGGACAGACGTTCCAGCAACCGCGGCCGCTGGTCCCGGAACAGATCCTCCTTCCCCCGTCCACCGTCGATCGTCGACAGAAGAACCGAGACTTGCCGGGGCTGGCTCGAGAACGTTTTGTCGAGGTCGATGAAACTCTTCATAAATCCACTTATCCGATGATAAAACCACTAATTTGACAGATACTAGTGGATTTATATGGGGATTAGCGGATTATTGCGTCAGGGGCGCGCCAACGGGGTGGCTTCGGACTGCGCGTCGGGCGCAGCCAGAGCTGACGCTACGTGTCGCGGTCCAGCATCCCCATATGCGCGCGGTCGCAGTGCACTGACGGGATCGCGGCCTGAAGCTGGAAGCGTCCGATCGGGCCACTTCAAGCAGATCATCTCGCTCTGAGAACGGCAATCACAACTGGCCCCACCGCGGCAACTTCAACTGGCCCCACCTCGGGCACTGACTCGTCCACCGGGGGCGACTGATCTCACCATACGTTGCCGAGGCCGAGAAATCGACTCGTTGCAGAACTATCGATCTGACCAATCGTGTCCGTCGCCCTACGGCCTACGGCACTCGCCTGCGAGCCTGCTGGCTGCGTCAGGGCATGTCCGTGGTCGGGGTCGCGGCGATCATCGGTCACTCGCCCGCGATGTGCCTCTCGACCCACGCGCACGTCATCGCCGATCTCGACCCGGACGACAGAAAACCGGCGAGCGCGCTGATCGATGAGGCTCGCCGAGAGGTCGCTCAGCACGCGAACGACGACTAAACGAAGAAGGGGCCCGGTCAAATGTTCGCCATTTGTCCGCCGGCAATCCCCTTCCCAAGAGGTTCGCCAGCTAAAAACCCGCTTGAAACCTAAGCCCTCTTCCGGACTCGAACCGGAGACCCCTTCCTTACCATCCGGCCTGAGGTGTCTAAAGGGTCTTCTTGAGTCTGGTTTAGGGCTTAGGTATGCGGTTTCTGTTTGTCACGATTGTCTCGATCGGACTCGTTTTGAATGATTGGGTTCGGGTTTTGTTCGCCAGATCGGCACCCTTCCCAGTCAACACGCAACTTGGAATCGCCACGTCTTGAACGACGCTCACCGTCGCTCTCTAACGGGCGCTTCCAGCGTCCTTCCACGAATACCAAGCCTCCGGCAACTCACTCCCGCCGGCCTCAAAATGTTCGACCGGCACTTCAATGAAAAGCGCGTGGCAGTCCGCGATCACAGTTTCCCTATCGCTCACCCGCCCAGCGAGGTAGAGCTTGCGACCGTCGATCCGCTCACACCAGGCTTCGACATCCAATTCGCGGCCCAGAAGGGCCGGTGATCGAAAATCCACTGTCAGGCTGGCAGTAACCGCTGGCCGTCGAAGAATCAACAGCATTGTGCCCAGCGAATCGTCGAGAACTGTGGCGATCGCTCCCCCGTGGGCGATGCCGGGCGCCCCTTCCTGACGACGATCGAGGCAAACCTTTCCCTTGATTCGCTCGCCGTCGATGCGCAGCTTCAATCCCATGCCGGCAGGGTTTTCCGGTCCGCAGCCCAAGCAGTGAGCGTGATGAGGCGGAAGAGTTCCGTCCTCGAGCGGCGTCACGGGCCAGTCTTCGGGCTTCACAGCAGATCCTCCATAAGGCTGGTCATCGCAACAACACCCTCTCTCTCGAGGCGGGCGATGTCGCGAACAACCGGACGCCCCGATTCGTGGTCAGCAGCCTCAGCGCATTTCGCAAGCGTCACCCACGCGTCGGCCAGTTCTTCATATTTTTCGCCGACGCGGACAAGCGCGGGCTCCTCGAGCAGGTCGCCAAGATCAAGCAGATACTGCGCGTGAAGCGAACGAAACATGGCGCCGCCGGTTCCGGCCTTCACGATAAATACGCGTAGCCCCGCGAGTGCATCAGGAAGAGTCGAGCCGAACAACTGCGGCCAATCTTCATACGCGGTCGCGAAGTAATCGACGCCATCCAGCCCTGACGCCCCTTGCATGCCGGCAAGGGCTTCCCCACCCCCGCTCATGTTCTCGATCGCGCGTTCAATCGCTGCTCTCCCGGATTCCCGCGGGTCTCTCAGCTCGTCGGGCCATTCATAGACGAACATCGTGTGGTCGTTCGGACCAGGAAATGACTCGGAACTCCGCGCCCTCGCAAGTCCCGCAAGGCTGCAGGTTTGGATTTCGTCCCGGTCATTGTCCGCAACGAAGGCCACGCCAGCTGATTCGTCGTAGCCGACAACGACGATGTCGTGGCGCGTGTTGTGCATTCGGACGTTGAGGTAGTCGAGGTGCTTGATGTCGGCCCAGACCATCGTCGGACGGCCGGCGTCAAGCTCATCACGCAAGATTTCCCAGCCTTTCGTAGGCTCGCTGGCTTCGCGGACCGTGAGTTCGATGCCCATGTGCGCCGCGAAATC
This sequence comes from Solirubrobacterales bacterium, assembly GCA_016185345.1. GTDB lineage: Bacteria > Actinomycetota > Thermoleophilia > Solirubrobacterales > JACPNS01 > JACPNS01. Next base: position 141,449 of record JACPNS010000022.1, read on the forward strand.
GCGCTCCATATCTGCCGTTCGCCCGACCAGGTAGATCGGCGGAGTGATGTTCTGAACCTCAACGTAGAGGAATCCCAGTCCGCCCCCCAGGCCGAACACTCGCCGAGTACGGGTATGCGAACTGCTCGATGCAGCGCATTGCCGATCACGCAGAAGTTGACAAGCGGATGCTCCACTACTACTTCGGCGACCGCAACGGCCTGACCGTTCAGATTGCCGAGCGAGTCGGAGACCGACTTCTCGCGGGATTCACAAGCGCGATCGAAGGATTGTCAGGCCCGCGCGAGATCGCGGCCGCCGGCTTCGAATCGCTCTGGGAGAACGTCGTGGCCGAGCCGCGACTCCACGCCGTGCACCTGGGCCTCGTGTCTGCGGCCGTGACCGATGATTCGCTGCGCGCGCAGGTGGCGCGGATTCGAGATCGCTACTCCGAGGTGATTCTGCAGCTCGCGGAGAGAGGCCGCAAGGCCGGCTTGCAGCTTCGTCTGAATGACGAAACTCTCGTCGGTCTGATTCTGGCCGGGCTCAACGGCCTGACCGTCGACTACCTGCAGCGCGGCGAAACGCAGGAACTGACCCAGTCGTTGGCAGAATTTCAGTCATGGTTGATGCAACTGGCGAGACCTCTCGCCGACGCATGACCGCTGAGAGAACGACGCGAACGGGCTCGTTCAGCTATTATCGACGTACTGTTTGACGCTATGTCAATCGTCTTCGAACCAGCCAATCTGAATCAGGGAGTCAATCGGTGGCCACTCTTCTCGAACTCACCAGCCAGGGCGACGTCGCCACAATCAGCGACGAATCGAAACTGGCGAACATCGAACTACAGCGACCACAACAGCTCTATGAACTCTGGGAGCGTCAGCCGTGGTCCGCGCACGCGATCGATCTGAGCCAGGACATCGAGGACTGGAAGCAGTTTCCTGAATCCGAGAAAGGCGACGTCATCTGGGGCCTCTCGTCTTTCTTCGTGGGCGAGGAAAGGGTTACCACCCAATTCTCCGGTCTGGTGATGGCCTATGACGATCAGTCCGAGGAAGCCTTCCTCACCACGCAGCAGGTCGACGAAGCTCGTCACACCCAGTTCTTTGCGCGGTACTACGAGGAAGTATTCAGCATCGGCGATGGGATCGAGGCGCAGCTCGAGCGCGTGCGAGCGGATGTGAACGAGGGTTTCCTCTCGCTGTTTGACGAACATCTCGTGAACGCCTGCAAGCAGCTCGTTGATCACCCCGATGACATGGAAGCCAAGGTCGACTTCGTCACCACCTACCACATGGTCATCGAAGGCACGCTCGCGCTGACCGGGCAGTTTTTCATCACCGACTTCTTCGAGAACCGCGGAATCATGCCGGGATTTGTGGACGGTTTCAAGAAGATCAGCCAGGACGAGCATCGACACGTCGCCTACGGGACATGGTTCCTCAAAGAGGCCTGCAAGGACCCGGCCCTCGCCAGCCGAATGCAGGCCAAGCTGGCCGAGCTTCTGCCGATCGCCGCAACTGTCCTCGTGCCCAAGGGCGCAGATCCCTTCGGTGAATGGACGCTGCTCGGCTACGACTCGGCGAAGGTGAACGAATTCGCTTTCACCGCACTCTCGCGACGCCTTCGCGTCATCGGCGTCGGCCTCCCGGAAGTCGCCCCGGCATGAGCTCCCCAGGAACGATCGCTGAGTCCGCATTGTCTCAGATCTGGATCTGCGAGCCGTGCGGAATGATTTACGACCCGGTCGACGGCGATCCCGACGGCGGCATTCCGCCGGGAACGCCGTTTGAAAGTGTTCCCGACACCTGGATGTGTCCCGTCTGCGGCGCGCGCAAGCGCGACTTTGTTCCCTATGAAAACTGACGGCGCCGTCGACTCGCCAATCAGCGGCGGCGCGACGGGGGGAAAGGTCCCAAAGACGCGCGCGAACGTGCCCGGGCCCGGCGGCCCGCGCTGGCTTCAGTCGGCTCATTTCTTGCTCCGCCCGACATCGTTTTTGGAGCGGAATCAGCGCAAGTACGGCGACTTCTTCACCGCGCAGCTTGCCGGACTCGGCCGCGGACGAATGATCGTGGTGAGCGACCCTGCGACGATCGAAGAAGTCTTCAAGTCCGACCCTTACGCCTTGCAGGCCGGGCGCGCCGCGGCGACGACGATCACACCGATCGGCGGCTCCAACTCGCTGCTCGTACTTGACGCGCCGAAGCATCTCGAAGACCGCCGGCTGATGCTGCCGCCGTTCCATGGCGAGCGCATGCGAACTTATGAATCCGTGATGGTCGAGGAAACGCGTCGGTCGGTGACCGATTGGCCGCACGGAAAGCCGTTCGAGCTTCGCGAGAAGATGGCCGACATCACGCTCGACGTGATCCTGCGGGCCGTCTTCGGGATGGAGCGGAGCGAGGCGTACGACGACCTCCGCGCCGCGCTGCTCGCAATGGTCCAGAATGATTCCGCCGTGAGCCTCGGACTGATGGTCCCCGGGCTCCGCCGAGACATCGGGCCCTGGCGAAAGTGGTCTGCATTTGAGCGGGCGATCGAACACGGGGACACGCTCATCTTCGCCGAGATTGCGCGGCGGCGAGAATCTGATGAGGAATCGGATCGCGTCGACATCCTCTCGATGCTGATGGATGCAGAGCGTGAAGACGGCTCAAAGATGACCGACCAGGAGTTGCGCGACGAGCTGATCACGTTGCTGCTTGCGGGGCACGAGACAACGGCCACCGGACTCGCATGGACGTTTGAACTGCTGTTTCGCCATCCCGAGGTCATGGAGAAGCTCCGGGCGAGCATCTGGGAGGGCGACGAGGACTACCTGGAGGCCGTGATCTACGAGTCGTTGCGTCTGCGAACGGTCATTCCGTTCGTTGCCCGAGTCGTGTCCGAGCCGACAACGATCGGTGGTTATCGCCTGGAGAGAGGCGACACCGTCGTGCCGGCCGTCCACCTTGTTCACCGCAGAGCGGATATCTATCCAGACCCGGATTCCTTTCGGCCTGAGCGGTTTTTGAACGTCAAGCCGGGCACGTACGAGTGGATCCCGTTCGGCGGCGGGATGCGCCGGTGCGTCGGCGCGAGTTTCGCAATCTTCGAGATGAAGGTGCTGATTCGCGAAATCCTGACCTACACCGACCTCGCTCCAGCGAGTTCGCGTCCCGAGCGAGTGCGCCGCCGCGCTTTCACGCTGGTGCCGAATCACGGCACGATGGCGATTCAGCGCGACTAGATACCTGAGGTTTCCCCGCTCAAACCTGCGCCGCGCGGTCCTCGGCTTCACGCGGCGATTCACCGGAGCCGTACCGAGCCAATACCTTCGACCGCTTGCGTGGCAGGATGTTCGCGCGGGAGAGGTCGCCGTGATAGTGCTCGATCACCCGCTTGTCCATCACGCGTCTCCAGGCGGGCGGGAAAAGGGCAAGGAGGATCATCCCCGCGTAGCCAGTCGGCAGATTGGGTGCCTCGTCGAAGTTGCGGAGCGCCTGATAACGACGGGTCGGGTGGGCATGGTGATCGCTGTGGCGCTGCAGGTGGTACAAGAACACGTTGGACGCGATGTTGTTGTTGTTCCAGCTGTGGGAAGGCATGCAACGCTCGAAGCGCCCATCTTCCTTTTTCTGACGTGCGAGGCCGTAGTGCTCGAGATAGTTGACGACCTCCAACAGGCTGAATCCGATAACGCCTTGGAGTATGAGATAGGGCAACACCACCCAGCCGAACACCGCGACAAGCGCGCCGAACAGGGCGATCGACATCAACCAGGCGTTCAGCAGGTCGTTTTTGATCGTCCAGAATGAAGATCCCGTGCGCTTGAGCCGCTTGCTTTCAATCTCAATTGCCGAACGCAGACTGCCCGCCACGGTGCGCGGCCAGAATTCATAGAAGTTCTCGCCGAAGCGCGAACTTGCCGGATCATCTGGCGTGGCGACTTTGACGTGGTGGCCGCGGTTGTGCTCGATGAAGAAGTGCCCGTAGAAGGTCTGGGCGAGCGCGATCTTGCTGAGCCAGCGCTCAAGCGAGGCACGCTTGTGTCCAAGTTCATGCGCCGTGTTGATGCCGAGGCCGCCGATCGTGCCGATCGTCCAGGCAAGCCCGAGATTTGCAACCAGCGAGAGGTCGCCATAGGCCCACATCCAGCAGGCAAAAACGAGTCCCGCAAACTGGATCGGCAGAAATCCGTAGGTGATCCATCGGTAGTAGCGATCTTCTTCCAGCCAGGCGAGCACGCTGTCCGGTGGATTCGTGGAATCTTCGCCGACGACGATGTCAAGGATTGGAAACGCGACAAAAAACAGTGCTGGGCCGAGGAACCAGAACGCGGACCAGCCGGTCAGCTCGACAAGTCCCCAGGCCAGAAATGGCGCCATCGGCATGAATGTGCCCAGGAGCCACGCGTAGCGCTTCGGGTCCTTCCATGTGGCCGGGGTGAGCTCGATCGGATCCTTCTCCTGGCTGGCGATCAGCTCCGACTCAGGCAGATACGTCGTGGCGGACATTGTCTGGTGCTCCTTACGCATTTTCCGAACGGATTCGGATACTGCAGGCCCTTCAGGATTGCCGGCATTCAGTCGGCGCCGACTCAAAGCCAGCTTGACGCTTCGTTTGACACTGTGTCAAACTTTAGCACGCACCATAGCTTTGCGCGTGCGGGAGTCACGCGCGATCCCGACAACCCCGGGGGAGTCGACCAACCCAACTGGCTAGATCGCGTTGGTCCAGACTTCGTAGAGACCCTCGACGATTTGGTCGGCAGACATGTCGTCGGGCTCGATCACGTGCAGATAACAGACGCGCTCGATCATCCAGACAAGTAGATAGGCCCTGGTGTGAGCGGCCTCGGGGGTCCCGCCATCAGCGACGATGCGGTCCTGGGTCGCAGTGATGAATCGATTTATCAGTTCGTGCCAGAGTCGCCGAATCTCGCCGTCGTAGGTGGACGCCTCAACAACGGCGCCCATTACCGGGCCATGCTCGACGTAGATTCGAACGACGTTGCTCATCGCCACACGGAGATCTTGTGAGTCGCCTGTTCCGCTCCACCAGACGTCGGCTTCGTCAAACAACGAATTCGCGACTCGCCGCATGATCGCGGCCAGCAGATCGCGCTTGTCACGGAAGTAGAAGTAGAACGCGGTCCTTGTACGGCCGGCGTGTTCGGCAATTCGGCCGACCGTCAGGTCGGCAAACGGCGACCCCTCGGCAAGGAGCTGCTCAGTCGCAAGAATGAATGAATCCTCGACCTCGCTGCGCTGTTGATCGGATTCGTCGCGCTGCGAAATAGTCCCCATGCGTGGAGCCTAACGCTCGGAATGGATTCCCAGTTTCGCCGTGCCACCGCTGTTCGGCTCGGTCCGCGTCAGTGGCGGGCCGCGAGTCCGTCGAGGATCAGTTCTGCGAGTCGCAGCGCGCCGCCAGGCTCGAGCGTTTCGGCTTCTTTGGCTCCGCGGAAGATCAGCCGAATGTCGTCGACCGTTGCGTCCTCGCGAACGTCGCCCTGCTCCTGCGCGCGGCGCAGCAGTTTCTCTATGGATTCGAGGATTGGCGCGCTCGCCGCCGCGATCCGCAGGTTGTTTTGCTTGAGTGCATACATTTCTGCCGTGATGTAGTCGGCGGCGGAACGCATGAGCGAGTCGGTCGTCGCGCCACGCAATGCCGGCCACGCGTCGGGCCTCCGAGCAGCCGCTTCCCAGCTGTCGCTGAACGCGAGCACGCGCTGCAGGACCAGCTCGGCGATCAATTCGTCTTTGGTGGCAAATTGGCGATAGAGGCTTCCGACGCCGATGCCGATCGCCTTCGCCAGGACCGGCATTGCGACATCAATCCCTTCGCGAGCGAACAGTTCGTCCGCGACGGCGAGCGTGCGTTCGCGCTTTTGGTCTCGATTGAGCTGCGTCCAGAGATCGGCGTGCGGTGCTTCTGCACCGGGCGAGGGTGGAATGGCCATTCCGCTACAGTAACGCCTCCGCCGGAATGCCCGTTCCGCAAGCTCCCGCTCTCCAGCGTTCAACTCTCCAGCGTTCAAAAGGTCCCCCGATGATGAGTCACGCAGACCCCTCCCGTCAACACTTCAAAGTCACGCTCTCCGTTCTCGCGGTAGGCGGCGTCGCCTACGCGCTGCTCCAATCGCTCGTCGCGCCGGCGCTTCCTGAAATTCAGCACGCGCTCGGCACGACCGAAGCGACGGTCTCCTGGGTGCTGACCGCCTATCTGTTGAGCGCTTCAGTCGCGACGCCGATCGTTGGCCGTCTCGGAGACATGTTCGGCAAAGAGAAGGTGCTCGTGATCACGCTCGCTCTGCTCACCGCGGGCACACTCCTCGCCGCGATCGCGAGTTCGATCGGAGTTCTGATTCTCGCGCGCGTGATCCAGGGCGTCGGCGGCGGCATCTTTCCGCTTGCCTTCGGGATTATCCGCGACGAGTTTCCGCGCGAGCGAGTCGCCGGGGGCATCGGGCTGATGTCGGCGCTGATCGGAATCGGCGGCGGCCTCGGCGTGGTGCTCGCAGGAGTGATCGTCGACAACCTCAACTACCACTACCTCTTCTGGATCCCGCTCGTCGCGATCGGTGCCTCGACGGTGCTCGCATATTTCTTCATCCCCGAGTCGCCGATCAAAACGCCGGGCAAGATCAACTGGCTCGGCGCTGCGCTGATGACTACCGGAATCGCTGGCGCGCTGATCGCCATCAGTGAGGGCTCGAACTGGGGCTGGACGGCGCCGAAGACGCTCGGCCTGTTTATCGCCGGCTGCCTGTTGATCGCGGCATGGATCGCCAACGAGCTGCGGTCCGATTCGCCGCTCGTCGACATGCGGATGATGGAGATCAAGGGCGTGTGGACCACCAACGCCGTCGCATTCTTGCTCGGCGCCGGAATGTTCTCGTCGTTCCTGCTCATTCCGCAACTTGTGCAGCTGCCCGAATCGACCGGCTTCGGATTCGGCGCAAATGTCACGCAGGCCGGGCTGTATCTGTTGCCGTCGACGGTGATGATGCTCGCTGTCGGTGCGTGTGCCGGGCGCATAGAAAATCGCTTTGGATCGAAGCCGCCGCTGATTGCCGGAGCAGCGTTTGCCGCCTCCTGTTTCGGGCTGCTGATTTTCGCCCACTCGGATCCGATTGACATCTATATCGCGACGACGCTTCTCGGAATCGGAATCGGACTCGCGTTCGCCGCGATGGCCAACTTGATCGTCGAGAACGTGCGCCAGGACCAAACCGGTGTCGCGACCGGAATGAACACCGTCATGCGCTCGTTGGGTGGAGCCATCGGTGGCCAGGTCGTGGCCTCGCTACTTTCCAGCCGCATCAGCCCCAACGGGTTGCCGCTCGAAAGCGGTTTCACGATCGGATTTGTCTTCTGCATGGTCGCTCTTCTGATTGCGATTGGTGTGGGAACGCTGGTTCCAGCGCGCCGGCCTGAAGACGCCATGGCCCCAGAGCTGATGGCTACCCCGCCGCCGGTTGCCGCTGCCGACTAGCTCGCGAGATTGGACCCTTCTCAACCGAGGATTCTCACGGAATACGTAGGCGCGCATCCACACCGTCGTCGAAAGCGCGCGCGGCCTCGAGGTCCGATTGCGCCGAGCCGGTCGACGACCAGTCGACCCCGCCGACCCATCGGAGGATTCGTGAAACCGATCTCCCAAGTGGACCGGGATTCCCGCCCCGAGAGAGTGCCCGCAAGGCGCCCAGGTAGTCCTCGCGATACGAGATCGGAACGATGAAACGGCACAGGTCGGCGGCGGTGAGTTCGGCATTCATCATCAGCCGCGCGGTACGCCCGTTTCCGTCTGCGAAGGGGTGCACCTCGGAGACCAGGAACATCATGAACACCGCCCGCGCGTAACCTGCGGAAAGCGACTCGTAGTACGGCCAGCCCGCCCGAAGCGTGCCCTCTACAAGCTCCGGTTGAACAAACAGCGTCGCGCCAGCCCGATTGACTCGCTCCTTGAATTCGCCCGGCCGCTTGTCCGGGCGCTGCTCAAGAACCAGCGCGTTGGTCGATCTCGCGATCGCGATCAGTTCGTCTGGCGTCCCTGGGACGGTGCGGTTGCGTCGCTTGTCAACGGCAGCGCGGAAGGTGCCGATGACGTCATGCGCATCCTCGGGGCGATCGGCGGGCACGATGCCGTCGAAGACGATCTCGCCCGCCTCCTCGACCGTGAACTCCGTGCCTTCGATGAAGTTCGAGAAGTACGCCTCGTAGAACGCTGCGATCTCGCCGACGCCCGAACAGATCGAAAGGCCGGTCGGCGCTTGACCGAGCAGCTCGTTTCGCAACAGATCAAAAAGGTCGATTCGAGGCCCGTCGTACGGCACGCCTTGCTTTCGAGCCAACGCCTGCGCTCCGGCCAGCGGTGCGTCGCGCGTCCCGAGGATCGACCCGATGATCTCGTCGAGCGCTCGGTAGCGCCGGAGCCACTGATCGCCCTGCTCTGTCGCGAGCGCTCGCGCGTCATCGCGCAGACGGTTCAGTTCGGTCTCGCCGTCGCGATCGGCCAGGCCCGACAGCCAATTCTCCAGTTCCGATCTGGAGAGCGTCCACGGTGGTGCCTTGCCCCCTCGCGATGGAATCAGATTGTCGAGCGCGGCGCGTGACCTGCTGGAGAGAAACAATTCAGGTAGTCCCACGTCCCCGGCCAGTGGACCTGGCCCGGGCCTGAGCGTGATGTCCAGCGGCCCGACCTCGACGGTGTCCACTGATTTTCGGTTGCCGGCGTCCACGTACAGTCGTCCCTCTTCGGTCGGTCTGGCGAGAACGGCGCTACGGCCGATCAGCACTGACCCGGGGTAAAGGAGCCCGAGAACCTGAAGCCAGTTGCGCCGCACGACGCGCTCAAGCGGCTCGCCGATGTTCTCTGTGTACAGACCCCGCGTGATTCGACGAGCCTTTCCGGCACGCGCAAGCCTCCTCGCACGGTCGAGGTCTGAAGGGATGACCACTTCGCCGGCACGCTTGCCGTCTAGAGCTGGATTGGAATCGGCCATGACGCAAATATACCCGTTTGGAGTCAGATAAGCGGACTGAATTGCCGTTTAGAGTCGCTTTAGCAACGAGGATTGCCGTTTTGGGTCGAAGAGCAACGTTTTGTTGGGCCCCTTTATCGGTTGAGAAGGGGTCTGAGCCCGTTTTCCGGCTTCCCGACAGGCTTTGCGACGCCTTGGCAGGCCTGTCGGCGAACGCAAAATGTGCGCCGGGGTCAGACCCGTTGCACGTAAAAGCGGCGCAAACCCGCATAAAACCTAAGCCCTCTTCTGGGCTCGAATCGGAGACCCCTTCCTTACCATCCGGCCTGGAGTGTCTAAAGGGTCTTTTTGAGTCTGGTTTAGGGCTTAGGTATGCGGTTTTTGTTTGTCACGATTGTCTCGACGCGACTCTTTTTGCGTGTTGATGTTCGCGTTTTGTTCGCCGATGTCGGACCGCTTCCGCAAAAATCAAACGTATAGATAAGGGCGGCAAGTGAATCGTCGCCCTCGCCCATAAACCAAAAATCGATTCGAAGCGCGGTATCCACGAACCATCCGGAAAGCGGAGCTCGATTGTTGCGCATCTCGTGAACGAGACGAATTCAGAGGCGATGGACGGGGAGTTGCTCGACGAATAGGAGTGAGTTCGCGCGACGGCCTGGACGGCACTAACGCGACGACGGCACATCTCGGCGGTCCGTTCCAGCTGCGGCGCTTTGCAAACTGGACCGAAGGTCTGCGCATGTTCGCCGCGTATTGCGATCGACATCTAAGATCGACGACGAAATGTCCATCGCATTCCATCCAGCCCCTATGCGAACATATGTTCGATGATTATTGACTTCGCCAGCTTTTTCCCTGACGGCCGCGGAGATCCGCTCGAGAGGTTTGAGTGGGCGGACTCCGACGAAAAATCCGCCACGCTCCTGCTCCGCGGACCGAGCGCGGTCGCGACACAGCTGAAGCTGTGCTTCGGGGCTTCGGGGATCGAAAGGCGAGAGCTCGAGCCGGCTGATTCACCGGATTGGACGCATCGCTTCGAAGTCCCGACCGAACTCGTAGAGGACGTTCAACCGATGCTCGAACTATTGAGCAGGACGCTTCTCATTCCATGCGAAGCTCCGATGTATGCCCTGATTGCCTTGGGCTTCTACAAAGACCCTCGCTCAAGTTCAAATTCAATGGAATGGAACAACGCGCCGGCCGGTGAACTTATTGCTCGCGCTAAGTACGCGAAAGATGCTGGCAAGTTGGACGAACTCGTGACCGAACTTGCAGACGTGATCGAAACTCATCCTCTGTACGCGGATCACGGCCAAGCGGTGATTTCCGTGCCCGGGCACAGGTCGGCGCAGGTCAGTTTCAGTGAAGTGCTCGCGGCAGCCGTCGCCGAACGCACTCAGCTCCCCCTCGTTAAAGTGAGTGGCCAGTCTGCAGAACGACCTCAGGCAAAATCAGAGGAACGCGCAAATCTCGACCTTTCTCACGAGTTCGTTGTTGAAGGCGACATCTCAGGGAAAGTCGTAATCGTCGTGGACGATGTTTACATGAGCGGCAAAACGATGAAAAACATCGCTGCGGTTCTCAGCGATTCCGGGGCTCGCGCGGTCATCGGTCTCGTTGGGGCAAGGACGCTGAAAGCCTCATGAGCGAGCGATCAATTCATCCGACAGATCGATTGCCAGTCCAACTTGCAGCCATCTCTTGGCTTGGTAGCGGCGTCAAATTGCGACGGGCGCTGATCGGCGACGGGGCCATCGTGTTCGATGAGGCTTGGGGAAGGCTCGATGCAGACGGGCGCCAAAGTTTTGTGAGTGCCGCGGAGGCGCTATTTGAATCCAATGTTTCACTGCTCTCGATTCTGGATGATGAGTATCCAGACACCTTGAGAGAACTGAGCTCACCTCCACCGATACTTTTCGCTCACGGAAATCTAGCCCTGTTAAACGCGCCTGGGATCGGGATGTGCGGGTCACGAAACGTGTCGGATCGCGGCCTTCACGCCGCGGCAGTATGTGCACAACGGGCCGCACGCCAGGACCTCTCGGTTATCTCGGGCTATGCGCGCGGAGTCGATATGGCCGGACACGTCGAAGTCCTCCGTTCAGGTGGGGCAACTGTGATCGTTCTTGCGGAAGGAATAGACCGATTCCGACTAAAGCAAGGTCTTCGGGACGTGTTCGACTGGAGTCGAGTTCTCGTGCTCTCACAGTTCGCGCCGAAGGCAGCCTGGAGCCCGGGAAACGCCATGAGCCGCAACGGGATAATTGCCGCCCTAGGCCGGGTGTTGGTTGTGGTTGATGCCGGACTTACGGGTGGCACTATCGACGCCGGCCGGCAAGGTCTCGCGACCGGCCGACGAGTCATCGCAATTGATTACTCGAATGAAACTCCATCTGGGAGTCGCCAACTCATTGCCGAGGGCGCGGTGGCTATCGGCACTCCTGCGGATCTTGATTCTTACCTGAGTCAGCCCGCAGACGCCGGAGAACTTCGGGGGTCTGGTCAGTCAACGTTTTTCTGACATTCGCGCGATCCCCGAAATCTGGAAGTTCGAATCTCGGAACGCTGTGCTGAGCCCAGAACAAAAATCGATCGGGGCGAGTCTTCCGTCAACTTAATTTATCTGTGGCCCTTTGAGCGATTGTGCATCACACAGAGCAACGCGCAGTTCACGCGCCAGCTGTCGATTCGATCTCGCCAAACGTGACTTCGCTTTCCTTGAAATAGGTCATCACCAGAAGGTCGACCCAGTTCACGAACGCAATTGCACCGTCCCGGACCGCCTCCATCTGCTTGAAATGGTCGGCCTTGTCGGGCGCGTGCTTCTCGAATGCGATATCCAGAACAAGCGTGTCGGCGAATTCCCAGAACGCAGAGTCCGTGTCGGAGCGATACTTGATGGTCGCGCGCTTGTGACCGGCAGCTCCCATCATTGCTTCAAGCTCAGCGTCAGAAGTAGGCGAATACCTCGTGTCCGGGCGTGGATAGTGGAACGTCTTGTTTCGTACATGTTCCACCGCATCAAACCCCGCACGCTGAAGCGTTCCGCGCATCACTTTTAGATTGGCTTCACTCTCAGCCGGGATCTTCTTTATTAGCGCTCGCGTGTCTGCCTCTTTTGACGTGTAGTCATTGAAGGCTTGAAGTGCCTCGAGGAGATGCCCGGTCACGAGCCGCAGGCGATATCCGAAGTCTGGGGAATCCTCGACCACGGCGCGCATAAGGTCGGCAAGACCAAGATCCAGGTCATTCTTCGCCATCGCCATTGAAATGACGAATCGCGCAGCCACATCGTCTGCCGGAAAGACTTCAGAGATCGTCGCGTCGCCAGTCATTGGAAGATGATCTCACAAAACGCTTAGCTCGCCCCTCGAATACGAAGAATCACTCGGCGAAGAACGTTCTGCCGACCCCGATCCGAATCCGTTGGCGGCGTAATCGACGGATCGAATTCTGTGTCGCGGCCGTGGACTTTCCGCGCTCGATCCTTTTGGCGTCCGCGTTCGATTTCGTTTCGGCTCCACTTTCGCGCCCAGACCACGCGCCCATGCTCAATCCAGTAGTGCGACTCGCACTCATAGTTCCAGTTCCCGATCGATGGATCCAAGCTCACGGTCTCGCCGTCGAAAACCAAGGACCAATCAGTCGGCTTGAGCGGGGTAACGACCTTCTCTCCACAACCGCAGCAGCAGAGATGCACAACTGTCGCGTAAGGGATCGAGATGAAGAGGCAGCCGGCATCCAGGCGATCAGGAATGAACTCGACGAACTTGTGCTCCATGCGCTCCTGTCTCATGATTGATCGAAGTTCGTGATGTGATTGCTGATGACGCTGTAGTGACTCCCGTGCTCAGCCTCGACGTCCGCATAGAACCCGAAGATCTTTTTCCATTTGATGACGGCCAGCGCGGCATTGAGTGAGTTCAGCTCTGCCACTTGGATGTTGCGGCTGTACTCGTTGACATCGTCGGCGGTCGAACCGCCGAACTGTTCGGTATCGACTGGTCGCCGCGGCGTACTCGTCGATGTTCGCACCAGCCCGCCGAGCTCCAAGCCATTGCGCCAAACACCGATCCCGACATCGATAAACGGGATCTCCCAACCGATGAGCGTGTCAGCGATGAGCTTTTTCGCCGGGCCTCCGTCGATGCATAGGAAGACAAAGTCCATCTCCCTCAAGGCTTCGACATTGGACTCATCAATCTGAGCCGCATGCGGAACGATTCCGCGGTGCATCTCGGAATAGCGCTCGGCCAGATATTGCACCTTCGTGGGGGCGCGCTCGAGTTCATCCAACCGCGCCGCGCCTGGCGCCCGGAACGCGTTGTGATTAAGGAACTCGTCGTCGTCGAAGATGTTGATCTGGCGTACAGGTGTCTTAGCCACGAGGTCTAAGACATAGGAGCCTGTGCCCCCGGCGCCCACGATCGCTACACCACTAAGTTGGAGCTTCGCCGAAATGTCCCCGATGCCCGCTCGCCCACTGGCGGTTTCTGAGTAGACGAACACTGAGTCTTGTGTTGGATCTCCAGGTGAGGTTCCGACCCGCGCCGTCGCTGCGGGGTCAATTGCGTTCGCTGGCGTCGCGAGGATCTGCATGTAAGTCATCATCTTCGCGTAGTAGTCCGGGTAGCCGTCAGCCGGTTTACTAGAAAACAAGAAGTTGACCTCCAGGTTTGGCGATAGCTCGCGCGTCTCGGTCGAGTTGATCACCTTGCTCAGCGGCTGCCCGTTTTCATCGCATGGCGTTTCACCGCAAAAGAGTGCGATGTGATCATCGGGGCGCGCAGTCCGCTCACCGGCAAGTGCGAGCGTGGACACAAGCGAGCCATACGCAACCTTGCCGGAGCTGTTTGCGTATGGCACACGAAGTATCACCAGGTGACCATCGATGACCTTGATCGGGTAACCCTCCTCCTCCAGTCGCTTGAGGTCGGGACTACGACTTATCAGTGGCTGTGACATCGAAGATCATCCCGTTCTGGATTTCGACGCTCTGACCCTTGCTAAGGGTCCCTTCTGGGTTGTGCTTGGGCCCGCGGTGATATCCGACAGTGACCACCCAGTTCTCTCCTGTCGGAACGTGTTCGAAGGCAAGGCGAACGATCTCGTCGAAGTCGAGTTTCTTCTTCTTGATCGAGTGCTTCTGACCGTTCACGATCACCACAATCTCGTTCTTGCTCGAACGCTTTGCAGCGGCGACTGTCTTTGTCTCTTCCATATGTTTTCTCCCGCCCTGAAGGGCTAACATCGCTGTATTGATTTCAGTGTACACACCAAAATCCTGTGTATAAACTAAAGTGTACATGATCCACCCACGGAGGTTTCCCATGGCAGTCAAAGAACTCGGAGAACAGCTAAAGCAAGTGCGAGAAATGCGCGGGCTCTCACTCAAGGCAGTAGCCGACAGGACGAGCACTTCTGCGGCATACATTCAAAAGCTCGAACGAGGCGAAGTCGATTCACCATCGCCCCACAAACTTCTAAAGCTTTCAAAGGCGTTGGATATTTCCTATGCGGAGCTAATGGAACTCGCGGACTACCTGCTTCCCGCGACTGACAAGCCCAAGGCAGGCCAGAATCGCGGGTTGCTCGCACAAGCGCTTCGATCTTCTGATCTAAGCCCATCCCAAGAGCGTCAAGTCGCTGAGTACATAAGTTTTTTGAAGCACCAATCCGACGACCCACCTAAGAAGAAGCCACGGAGTTGAGATGAAACGCGTGCTCGATGCATCCGAAGACATTCGCGACGCTGCGGAACGACTCTTAGTAAGTGCCGGTGCTAAGGGCCAGCTCCCAACTCCGATCGACGAGCTCATGTCGGCCGCTGGCTTGCATTTCGCCAAGGAATCGCTCTTCGGCGCTGACGCAATCAACTCGGCACCTCCTCATCTCAGGACGGCGATGATCGAGCACGTGCAGAACCAAGCAGTTCTGGCGATGCTCGACCGTGATGATTCGAGCGTGCACCTCAACCCCACAATTACAAACCAGTCCAAGAAGCTCTTCTCTATCGCCCACGAAATCGGTCACGCTGAAATGGAGTGGCACGATTTGAGTGCGTACGCAGACAGCGCGGACACGTTCTCGCGCCGAGCCAAAGCGGTGATGGAGCAGGAAGCAAACCAGTTTGCCGCAGACTTGCTGTTTCAGAACGAAGTTTTCGTCGAAGTGGCCGAGGCGCGGCCGCTCACTATCGAGACGATTAAGGGTCTACACAACGAGTTTGGCCCCTCCATCCATTCAACTTTTCGAAGGTACGTGGAAACACACAGCGCGACACTCGCCGGCGTCGTCGTCCAGCGCGAACCGATCATCGGTGGCGACGCGCCGACATACAAGCGCCACGAAGCCGTCTGCTCGCCAAGCTGGCGGTTAACGAATGGCGACCCCGCCGGCTGGCCGAAGCTGTTGACACAAACTCAATTCGGCTTCGTCGACGCTCTAAAAACTGGAATGTGGGGATTCGCAGAAGGTGCATCGGCACATATTCCCCGGTCCGGTCGTCCACCCCTGGACGCTAGGTTCGAAATCTTTGACAACTCCCACAAGCTTTTGGTTCTTCTCGAAGCCAATGATTGACGAGATGGCATTGCGCCCACCCAGAGACTTGGCAATAGAATTAGGTACGGTTCGCCGATGGCTCTGAGTAACGAGGAAATTGCCGAGTTTTTTCAGGACTCTGAAGCTCGGATACGGCAAAACGATTCTCTTCGCGAGCCGCAGATAGAAGGGCACGCTGCGGCCTTGGAGTTTTTCGATGGCGGCGGAAGTCGCGCAATCGAGCAGATTCCGGTGGGCTGTGGGAAGACCGGCTTGATCGCGATTCTTCCGTTTGGAATTGCGAAGGGAGCGAGCACATCTACACATTTACTTTTCGGGAAGCGATGCGCCGGGGCTACATCAAGAAGATGAGATCTAGCAACGTGGCACCGAGTGAACTGCGCTTCCAGATTCACGGGGAGGAGCACGTACACACCCTGATTGAGGTTCTTGAAATGCGCGAGGAGGACTGGTATTCGCGAGGCGTCGCCTTGGCCGAGGAAAGCAATATTTCAATAGTTGACGCGTCAATCAAATGGCTTCAGTATTTACGCGAGGGCACCGGCTTGAAACACCAGCTAATCGCCGTCGCGTGCTCGATGAATCATGCTCGACAGATTCGCGGCCTATATCAAGAGCGCGGTCTAAGCGCTCGCGAAATCCATAGTGCGCAGCAGCCCGCGGAGAGAGAAGAAATCCTCCGCCTGCTGGACAACGGGAGCCTCGACGCAATTGTTCAGGTCCAAATGCTTGGGGAGGGCTTTGATCACCCCCCACTCTCGGTCGCTGCAATCTTTCGCCCGTTCCGCTCTTTGAGTCCCTACATCCAGTTTGTTGGCCGGGCGATGCGAGTGAATGTTCAGCGCGCCCCTGATCATCCGGACAACGAGGGGATCATCGTTTCGCACGTCGGACTCAACATCGACAAGCTTTGGGATGATTTCAAGGCGATCGACCGCGACGATCAGCGTCTCGTACACGAGTGGCTCGAGTCGGGGGATTCAGATCCGCCGGAACGTGACGGAGAAGGACGCCGCCGACTCACACCTGAGATGGTGGTGACAGACGAATTCATCGATCGCTTCCTCTCCGACGACTACATCGACGAATCCGACGATGCTCTAATCGACAACGTGATCAATGTTGCTCGAGAGCAGGGGCTCGACCTCGAAGCCCTCGGAATTTCAAGGGAGGAGCTTCAGCAGCGAGTCGCGGCGGCGCGCGCCCGGCAAACTCCTGAACCGGAGCGACTGACGGTCCAACCACAGGAGCACCGAGAAATGCTGCGCGAGAGGCTGCGCGAGCGAACGCAAAGCGCGGCAAACACAGTGATAGAAGCGTTGGGTCAGCGCGCAGGCGGACGTCGGATCGCGCTACTCGGAGGCACCGGCGCGACGAACAATCTGGGTGCAGTCATTCGACTCATGCACCGTGAAATGAACAAACTTCACGGATTTGAACCCGGAGCACGTGGCGAGGAGAGTTCCGAGGCGTTGCAAAACGCGGTGAATGACATCGACTTGGTCGCTGACCGGGTCGAAGCAAAACTTCGGGAGGAATTAGATGGCAAATCATAAGAACGTGGTCCTTCGGATTGAAGTGCGCCCCGCTGGTCGCGCATGCGAGTGCAAGCACAACAAGAAGCACACGATGTCGAAAGGCGATCTGAGATTCGTGGTCAAGGAATCTGGGCCGGCGGCACGGGAGTACGGGTACTGCCGAGACTGCGGTGTGGAAATGCTCGACGCTGCCGCCAGCAAACTCGACGCGATCCGCAGCGAAATCGAAGATTTCTAGGGCGCTGTCAGAGATCGGACCTGCGCGCCACGCTGAGCGCCAGTGCGCGGCTTCGGATTGCGGTCACAAATGCGGTGAAGCTGAGATCATCGGACGGCTCGTGGATTGGCACTTTCGGATCGGCTGACGAGGTCACAAGGCACGCGGCATCGTAGAGTCATTCAAGCAGAAGACGGCGGCACAAGATCTCATCTCGCTTTTTATACGAAGTGGAACTCCCCCGCTTTTGCGTTCGCCCCGGGCAATTGGTCACGACGCCTTGCGAACGTCATTCCCCAAACTGCTTGAAGTTGAATTTCAAGGTCGAAGCATTTTCGGAGACAGTCCGAACCTTCGCCTCGTCAAACCCGTTCGGCGAGCGCGCCTCGATCTCAAGCGTTATTTCGAACTCAACCCCGTCCACTTCGGACAGCGGGTTCAGCACCTCCTCGACAACCTTGTTGATGTCTCCCGACATCTTCCCAAAAGTCAGCTTCTTGCTGCCGGTGAATCGTGTGACAGCGGGTTCGCTCGGTACGGTGCCCGGACCATCAGCTCCACCTGGCTCGCCAGGACCCTCGGGCCCAGGGACAGCAACCGGCCCGCCATCACCCGGCAACTCCGCCGCTCGCTGGGCCAATGCAATCTCCGGCCGAACGATCAAGGTCGAATCAGTGATCTGAACCTGTACCCCGTCGTCAGGCAACACAAGCCCGACAAATCGCTCCGACTCCGAGTCGAACCCATCGGCCAGCGCAAACCCATCCTGCTCCCAGAGCATCTGTGGCGAATTCAGCCCATCGTTCAGGACTTCGCGATTGCGAAGTCGCGGCATATACGGGTACTCCGCGTAAAGGCGCCAGAGATCACCGACCGAAATGCTGCCGTCCTCCCACAGCTTCGCCGCCTCATTGTTGAGCCGCATCCTGA
Organism: Solirubrobacterales bacterium; assembly: GCA_016185345.1. Classification (GTDB taxonomy): domain Bacteria; phylum Actinomycetota; class Thermoleophilia; order Solirubrobacterales; family JACPNS01; genus JACPNS01. The sequence goes on from JACPNS010000022.1 coordinate 159,657, forward strand.
TCAGCTGCGCATTGTGCTGAACCGTCAACTCGCCTTCATTGCCCAACTTGCGGCTCACGCGATCCGCTAGCCAATCACTCTGGCCGTCGATCCGCGTGACTCCAATCTCAATCGGCTGACCGTGCGGGATCAGCGCCCACTGGTAGGCGTCGCGAAGCTGCAGGCCAACCTTCTTCGACGCCTTCTCACGCCGGTCATCGGCCTGGATCTTTTGGCTCTCCGTCAGGTCGAGTTCAGCCGCGTCTTTGAGAATCTGCTCCCAGCTCAAGTACTCACGGACGGCAGCTTCAAGATCGCCGGCGCGGTCGCGATCCGGCGCAAGAAAGACGAGCATGTTCCGGAAACGTCGCGGCGTGGTGCCCCGCTGCTCAATAGCAATGCGAGCAAAATCGAGCGCCGCTCCCGATGTCTCCTTGCCCTTGTGCGTGTACTTCGGGTGCAGAATCACAAGCCGCGCTTCGTCGCTATCCGGGATATCCGAGGCATCTTCTGGGCAGACATGGACAAATGCAAACGAGCCCTTTTCACCGGACTGACCGCCGAGCCGACTGGCGATCTCCGCATACACGTCAGCGGCCTGCAGCCGCTCGGCCATGTCTTTCGCGCGCCGTGAGATATTCGCCTGAAGGTCATACCAGTAACGACCCCCAGACGCGTAGAAGTACGTCCCTCGGTCGTGAAGCTGAGTCAGCGCAGAGTGAAAATTGCCGGGGTTGTCCCCGGGCATCGCGGTGCCAAGAAACACTCGCGAGGACTCAAGGCCCTTGTGCGCAGCGCCAGTTGTCGGTGCCGACCCCAGAAACACCGTGCGGGCGAGCCGCCGCGTCACCGCGCGCTGACCAAAGAGCGGCTTCTCCTTGTCGATCTTTGCCGGCTCTGAGTTGTCGCCGTCGACGTCAGCGTCGACCACCGACTTCCAGTTGTCTTGGAGGTACTGCGTGACCTCGGCGTTCACATCTTTGTCAGCGATCGGAAGTGACCCCGGCATGATCAGTGGCGACTGATCGTTCCCGCGCCAAAGCGCGTGGATCACCGTGCTCATCAGGCGCAAGACTCCCCGGGTGCGCTGGAATCGCTCCAACGTCGACCAATCTTCGTAGAGCCGCTCAAAAAGCTCCGGATGAATCGGATATGTCTGGATGATCTTTTCTTCGTAGCTACCGCCGCGGGTCTCGCGCGGAAACTCATCGGCGTGCTTCGTGTAATACGCGACGAACTCGCGGGCGGTCTGCTCGATCGCTGCAAGACCCGCAGCGTCAGCGGTCTTGAAGAGTCGCTGGCGAACAATGTGGAACGCCTCGTCTGATGAGGCCGGCCGCCACTGGTCGGCAACGCGACGGACTACGTTCTGCAACCGCTTAAGCGCCTCGAGCCCGTTGCGACCACCGACTTCTTCCGCGTTTCCTACCGCGACTTCAGAGTCGTCAGAGCTTTCCGATGCCGGGATCGAAATCGCGAGCATCACACCGCTCGTGCCTTTCACGGCCTCAGTAAGTGACTGAGCAAAAGTGAACTGATCATCGAACGTGCCAGCGGCTAGATCGTCACGGTCCACCAGCGTGCGAGCGTACGCCACCCATTCGTCGATCAGGATCAGCGCAGGGCTGAACTTCTCCAGGAGGTCATGGAGGGCCTTGCCCGGAGGGGTCCGGTCAGAATCAGACTTCGCGACGATCTCAAAACCTTCTTTGCCGCCCAGCTGCCAGGCGAGCTCGCCCCAAATCGTGTTGACCTGAGTTCCGTCATCTTTGACGACGCCAGAAGTCGACAGGTGATTGCCCACAAGAGCGACGCGTCGCACTTCGCCGAGTTCGCTGAACTCACTTTCGCCGAGCAGCTCTTGGAGCCCTTGGGGGTAGTCGCCGAGCGCTGTTCCCGACGCCAGATGCCAGAGCGCGAGCATCGAGTGCGTCTTCCCGCCGCCGAAGTTGGTCTGAAGGTTGACGACCGGCGACGCGTTGTCATCCCCAGTCAGTCGCCTGACGGACCGAACGATCAGATCTTGGAGTCCGCCAGTCAGGAACGTCCGCGAGAAAAACTGAACCGGATCGGCGTAATCCTTGTCGGCCTCGTCTGTCGCCGACACCTTGTAGAGATCGGCGGCAAACTCCGCGGCGTGGAAGTTGCCTGTAGCGACATCGTCATGCGGCTCAAGCACCTCACGCCACGGTCGCAGCCCCTCGGAGCCTGTGGCAACTACTGCCGACTCAAGCACCTTCTTATCGTCTTTGCTGGAGGTGAGCCTCCGGAGCGACTGACGGATCTCCTTGATCGCATCTGCGGTCACCGGAGCGCTGACCATCTTCGCGAGCCGCTCCGCAGTATCGAGCGTTCGCATCGTGTCGTCGTCCGTGAAAGAGGCGTTGTGAGCCCACTCGTTCCGGGCCTCACGCAACTCTTGGGCGTATCCCACGCCAGTCCGACCGAGCGCGGCCGTGAACGGGTACCAACCCTTCTTCAGCCGAGCGGGGATCTGCTCGGTGATCACCCGAAGCTGTAGCTGGGGATCGAGCGAGCTGTATGTCCGTTCCCCTGCGTGACCCTTCTCCATGTCAACTGCCTGGACAAGCTTCGGCCATGTGGAGTCGCCCACCAGAACTGTGCTCACGGCCCCGGCGATGAACTCATCGAGCGCTGGCGCCAGCAGCTCGAACATTTTGTTGATTCGGTCACGATTTGACGTTGCCATGATTCAGGCCTGCTCCATCGCGACGCCCGCGAGGTCCGCTTCGTCGAATTGATCGGAGGTTTCCTCTTGTTCGCCCGCGTCAATATCTCGCAGCACCTTCTTGCCCAACGCCTCTTCGATCAATGAGCAGAGCGCTTCGCGCCGAGCGATAAAGAACTCGTCGAAGTCGTCCGAGCGCAGCGCGGCGGGTGACACGAGATGACCGTTGAGAATGCGATCGACCTTCTCGTCGTCGATGCCCGCGCGATCCTTGATCCGCTCGATGTATTTCGATGGGGCCTCGCCGCCGATCGAACGATTGCTCGAAGCAGCCAGCGCGGTCTTGTTGATGATGCTCTCACGATGCTCGTCATCGATCTCGTGGTCGTTGCACCACTTCTGCGGAAAAATGTGATGGATATCAACAGCGAGGTCCGCGTACTGCACTCTGTCGAAGCCTTTGTCCTCGATCCAGTCGAGCGGGTTGCGGCCAAGCATGAGCGCGTAGATCCCCTTATATGCCGCGGCGTTGCGCGTGCGCAGGGAGTGAAGACGAGACTCGACGAAGTTTGCCTCCGTGACCGTCCAAGGGAGTGCCGCACCCTCCTCGCCGAGCACCCAACCCGGCACTTGCATGACGTCGCGCGCGAAGACTGTGTCAGCTGAACTGCCATAACGCTCGCCGAGGATGCCGCTCCAAAACCACCTGATCAGGCGCTCACTGTTTGAATGTGGATTAGTGTCGGATCCCAAGATGACTTTTAGAGCGGCGAGCGGAACCAGATGGTTCGAGTACGGCAGGTCCCGGTTCAAGTAAATGTGCCGGTCGGCGAGGAAGGTGGCCGCCCAGACGAACGCGTCGCGCAGCAAGTCTCGCCACTCCAGGTACTCATCGAGCGTTAGCTTCAGTATGTCCTCATTCTTTGAGGTGACACCGGGCGCTTTTGTCGAGTCAGCTCCCGTCCAAGCGAGGTTTTTCTTTCGCGTTGCTAGCAGGAGCGATGCCTTCAGGAACTCCGTCGCACGGACGCCGCGCAGGACGTCGTGTTCGGCGAAGAGGTTCTCGGTTTCCTCCCAGTCTTCGTTTAGGCGAAAGTCATCGCCGTGTGCCGCGAGGTAGTCGGCATCGCCGGCAAACGTCGCCGTGAGCAGTTCGAAGACGGTGAGCGTTAGACCGCCGGTGTTGACCTTTTCAAACACCGTGGTCACCGCCGACTTGCTCGTCTCCTCGTCGAGCTCGATCGCTGGGATCGCATAGCTCTGAACCGGCACGATCACTTCGGCGTGAAAGCGCGAGAACAAATCGTTGTCGCCCATTTCGATCAACCACGGCGTGGCCTCTTGGGAAAAGATGTAGTTCGCTGGGAAGTACCGCTTCTCAAGTTGCTTCTCACGGGTCGAAACGTCGAGAGCGACATCGCGCCCGAAGTTGGTGCGGATGATGCCTCCGGCAGGCACCGAAACAACAGCCTCGTCGAGCCGATCTTCACCTTCCAGCGCCATGGGGATGTCTATGAAGTACTGGCGCTCGAGCAGCTTCCCGCGATCATCTTTTGTGGAGACGACTCCGTTGCCGGTGAGCGCCTGTGTGAGCGAGGTGAGGCGTTGCTGTCCATCGAGCAGCAGACGCCTAGGCTCGACGTCTGAACTCACCTGCGCGCCTTCTAGCGGACGAGGCTTGAAGCGCACGTTTTGGTTTCCGGCTTCCAAAAACATGACGGCTCCAAGCGGATGGCCCTTGAGGACCGTCACGAGCAGCGACCTGATTCGCTCGTCGTCCCACTTGTACTCGCGCTGGAAGTCCGGGAGCTGGATGTTTCCCGAGGTGGTCCACTCGAGATACTTCTTCAGCTCCGGCTGAGGCGTATCGAATCCCATTCAGACTTCTCCTAGATCTCCAAGGCGGTTTGATTTCCAGTGCTCGTGACGGCTTCGTCGCGGGAAGCGTCAAGTATCTCCGGCCACGAGGTGGCGACCGTATTGAAAGAGATGGCGTCCTGGGTAAACCCATTTTCTTCAGCGATTGAGTAGAGGAGGTAGGCGAGCTCTTTTGCGAGATCGAGATTTACCGGCGCCTCTTCGCGCGCTCTGACTTCGGCGATGAATCGGCCGGCCGACCCGACACCATCGCGGTCGAGTCGAGCAATCAGATGGCTGAGCACCTCCCACTCGCTGACGCTGTCGTCTGTCAGCACGTCGTAGTCGAGCGGCAGGTTCGATGGCTTGGTCAGGGTCGTTTTTCCCGCCGCGCTATCGACGATCCCGCCACGTACCAGGGCGTCGACCGAGGTGTTGCGAGCTTGGGCGATGTTGTTCGCATCGCCGAAGGGGCCAGTGGAGTAGCCGTGTTGGCGGTACCAAGTTACGCAGAACCGCGTGGACGAGTCGAAGTCACCTTCTTGCTCGGAAAGCACTTGGTCGAGGATCTCGTTGATACGTGCAAGGGCTGAGCGAACGCTCATTTGCGAACCATCGTCCTCCACGACTTGGTCATATCGCGAGAAAACAGCCATCCCCGGGCCAATCGCTGATTGCGGCAGGTCGACCGGAGCGATTGCGCCGTGCTGAAGCTTTTTGAGCGCGGCGGGCAGCTCCGCATGAAGCGCTGCAATAAAACCGCGACGGTCGATCGTCGGAGCATTCGCCGGCCGAGGGCGAAGCGAGAGGATGATCGAGGAAGCAAGTGCGTTTGTCCCCAATGCGAGCGGCTTGTTCATCATCTCGGTTCGCATCGGCCAAGTCGACGTGATTTCCCATCGGGATCGGATCATCCCTTCGAGCAAGGTTTCCCAACCCGTTGAGGCGACGCCGTCCGACCCAGAATCGGACTGTTTGAAGGCGTAGTAGACCGTGATTGGATGGTTATCCAGAGCAGAGTCGCGGGCGTGGGCAAACACCGCACGAAAGCCGTCCTCAAAGAATTTTTTGGCCCCGGCCTTGCCACTATGCCGGTAAGGGTTGGCAACCAGCTCCTCCGCCTTCGGTACAAGCAGCGTGCTTAGGAGCTTTGGATGAATTTCGCGAAGCGACCTGCGCTGCCAGACGTAAAAAAAGTCCGACAGATCCGAATAGCCGATGTTGTCGTAATACGGTGGGTCAGTCGACATCAAGTCATCGGGCCTGCTGATTGCGGCCGCGTCGGCTTGCACCACTTCGGCCGCCACACCTGCCGGGACGGCAGCGACAGCCTCGGCGACCCAGGACACTTGCCCGAAGAAGTTGCCTGCTGAGGTTGAAACTGGATTCACTTCTGCGAAGTCCCACGCCATGGGAATTGCCTGGCGCGCGAAGACGTTGCGAATGGTCTCGCGAGTTGAGTGCCAGGTACAAATCGAACACCAATAGTCTGCGCACCGGCTCATTGCCAGCCCCAAATAAGTTGCAACCGCATCCGCGTAAGCCTCGGCGTTCGTGCCTCCTGCTTCCAGCCGGTCGCCAGCGGGGAGGCCGGCGGATTTGGCATCGGTGAGCACGCGTTCGCGAACTTCCACCACCAAGTCGCTAAATGTCGTGAGCGCGAGAAGCTGGCGGTTTGTGAAGAGGTCGGCCCACTTTGTCATTCCGTACGCTTGGACGCGAAAGCTAGGTGCCTTTTCCGGGATGCTGGCGTCCGGAATCGACTCCGGCCGGTCCGCCCTGGCCATCCCCTCCTGGAACGCGCTCGGTGACAAGTACGCGCGGCGGCGGTTGCCTTCGGCAACCATGGCCATAAGGCTGTGGTCGATATCGCCGGCGCGGCCCCGTTCACGAACTAGCGAAAGCGGCACCGCAGAGCCGCAGGATACGCATCTAGCTCCTGCCCTCTCAACGGTCCCGTCGAGTGTCGGACCGTCCGGATCGTGAGCGATCTCGAACTCAACCCGCTTGCCGCTCGGATGTTCCTCATCTGAAACGATCACCGGCCGAACCCATGCCTCCTTGCCCTTTTTCTTCCCAAGCCACCAGGAACGCACGAGCGGCATCTCGATTCCGCAGGTTGGGTTCGGGCAAGTCACTGTCCGGGCCCAGATCCAGGCGACCACCGTGGCCTGCGATCCATCGTCGAGCGTCGCCCTGGGGTAATGCTCTCCAATTCGTGCAAAGGCTTCGTCGCGCATCCACTCGCCGTAGGCGCGAATGTCCGCAGCTATCCCTGCCGCGCCGTCCCAAGTACCCATCTGGCCTTCTTCCACTCCCGGGAATACCGGCGCGCGACCGGCAAACTTCGGCGGGATTTCAACCAGTGCCTTGTTGATGAGCACTGCTACGGGGTTGAGATCCGACGCATGTACTTCAAGACCGAGTCGCTGCGCCTCAAGTGGGATCGTCCCTCCGCCCGCGAATGGATCGAGAATCGGCGGTGGATTGCCACCGGTGGATTTGAGGATTTCCTGATGCGCCTCTTCGAGCAGCGCCTTATCACGGGTGTTCTCCCAGACCACGAGACGCTCAATTAAGTGGTGAAGCCGCTCGCGTTCGACGCGCTGGTCTTCCTCGGTTGGAAACTCTTCGGGGTTCGATGATGGGTCATCGACCAGCTGGGCGAAAAGCACTGCGCGGGCTGCAGCCAGTGGTCGCCGAGCCCACCAAAGATGCAGCGTCGACGGGTGTCCGTGGCGAATCGATTTCTCGCGAGCCGACTCGCGGTTGATTGCCTCCAGCGGAAGTGCGACTTCGATCAGTTTGCGCTTGATCAAAACGGCTCACGACCCGATTCCCATGTGGGCTCAAACTTGACACGAATACCGGCAGTCTCGAGCGCGCCTGCATCGAATCCTCGCGCGGGATCCTCGATGTAACGCACCTCGTCGTGATCTGCGCCGTCGTGACTCACTCGTACGAGGGCGAGTCTGTAATTGGGCTGAGTGTTTTGGGCCATACGTATCTCGGATTGAGTGATGTAGAAGTCGTCGGCCCCGGCAATTCGCGCTTTCACTTCGATTCGAAGTGGCAGCCCCCCCGGGCGCTCGGAGAGAATGTCAAATCCCTCGTTGTTGAATGGTTGCTCCGCCGGAGTGCGGCCCAGCTCTCGCTCGAGTCGCAAGACAAAGTCCACTCCGCGGCGCTCGACCTCTTTGGTCTCCTTGGCGTGCATCGGGGCACTTGCAGGAAGTTGATCAAGCACAAGATCGGCTGGCAGTACTACCGCCGCGCTCCCGATCCGAGGTGGCCGCGCGTGCATCTCAAGCTGCTGGTCGAGGCGTACCAAGCGCTTGTCAAGACGTCGCTCGAGATCGGCAACTTGGCGCATGATCGAGTCATGGCCTTCGCGGACCTTCTTGCCGCGTTGAGCCTTCTCACGGGCGTCGAGAGCCTTGAGGTTGAGCCGCTCGATCTCTTCGTCGAGTCGTTGGCGCACCTGATCGCGTTGCTTGATCAGCTCGGCCTCGCGGAACGCGCGCACTTCGGAGGCGAACTTGCCCAACGAACTTCCGGTCACCCAGGACGAGGCGTGATCCTCGGCGTCCGCGATCCACGGAAAGCGCTCGATGACCCCGCTGGAGAACGCGTCCGGCGCGGCAACACAGTCGAGGTACGGTGCTGGCCCGGCTTCCTGCACCTCACCGTTTTCACCGACGTACACGTAGCTGAATCGCTCGGCGACGGTCTCTTCGGTGGCGTCCGCAACAGACTGCCTAACCCCAACGAGCAACTTGGGCTCATCGACGTTCGGCGAGACAAGCGTCGCGCCTCGATCCAGTGCATCTTGCAAGCGATCGATCGTCGTGTCGGTAACCACGTCGTGCAACGGGTGGCCGGGCGCAATAAGTGCGGCGGGCGCCCCGGGCGCGTCGTCGATGTGCTCAATCTCAAACGTCACTCGCTCGTACTTGCTTGCCACCGGTCCATGCGCGTTGTCGCGCAGCTCCTGCGGCACTCGCGAGATTTCGAAGCGACCTTCTTCCCGGCGAGGCATTCGCCCACCGAGTCGCTCGAACGATTGCTTGAAAGCTGCCTCGATGAAGTGGGGCTGCAGCCGACGGGCCTTCGCCTCGTCCATCTGGCGGCGGAGGTCCTCCACGGTCGAAGCCTTCAGAGTCTCGGCAGCGAGCGCGCGCTCTTCGATCAGGTCCTTCAGGCCTTCCCCGACGCTCGCGTCGATCACCAGGTCCATTTGCGCCCGCACCTCGGGCTGCTCGCCGAAACGAATCGCCTCCAGAAGAAGATCGCGCAGAGGAGTGCCGCTGAACGCCTGACCCAAAACGTCGAATACGCCTTCTCCAAGCGCTTTACGCTGTTCTTCGAGCTTGTGCAGAAGGCGATCAAAGACCTGGCCCTCACGCGTGTTGATCGCGACGAGGTTCCACAGGCGGCAGACCTCCTTCTGGCCAATGCGGTGGATGCGACCGAAGCGCTGTTCGATGCGGTTCGGGTTCCACGGCATGTCGTAGTTGACCATGAGGTGAGCAACCTGCAAGTTGAGCCCTTCGCCGGCTGCATCGGTCGCTAGCAGGATCTGGCAGTCGGGGTTTTGCGTGAATTCCTCCGTGACCTGGCGACGGTCGTGCCTGCTCACCCCTCCATGGATCGCTGTGACGCTTTCCGGCCTGCCGGTTAGTTGTCCGATGCGCTGACGTAGATACTCGAGCGTGTCCTTGTGCTCGGTGAAGATGATCAACTTGCGACGCTCGCTCTCGACGGAACTTGTGGCCAGTGCGTCACCTTCGAGAATTGTCTTCAGCTGCGTCCACTTGACATCGGTGACGTCGTTGCGGACTCGTCGCGCTGCTGCCACGAGGTCTTTGAGCTCTTCGATTTCGGCGTCGAGTTCATCGAGGGTTGCGGCGGCGGTGGCAGCATCCAGCGCCTCGTCTTCCATACCTTCGAGATCTTCAGCGCTGTAGTCATCGTCATCGAAATCCTCGAGATCGACATCGTCGAACTGATCGAGTCCGATCGCCTCTCGCGCTTCAAGCCTCTCGCGCCCTTCCTGAATCTCCTTGAAGGTCTTCTCAAGCCTGGCCTGCCTGCGCTCGAGCGAGCGCAAGATCGCCTCAGGGCTGGAAGCGAGCCGGCGCTGCAGAACAGTGAGCGCAAAACCCACGATGTTCTTTCGCTTACCCGTGAGCTTGTCCGCGCGGTTCATTCCCTCGCGGACATAGTCGGTGACCATCTCGTAGAGGTGTTGTTCATTGGGGCTCAGCTCGTAGTTGACGGTCTCGGCAATCCGCTTCGGGAAAAGCTGTTTGCCCTCGAAGGTGAGGAGCTTCTCCTTGACCATTCGGCGCATCACGCCGTCGAGCTGTGCGGGCGTGATGCTCTTCTTACTCCGTCCGCCGAAACGGTCGCGATCGACAAGTGACATGAAGAGACGGAAGCTGTCGTCCTTGCCGGCGTGGGGCGTGGCGGTCATAAACAGAAGGTGTCTAGTTATGCCGTCAAGCAGCTCGCCCAGCCGGTACCTCTTCGTAGTGTTCAGCTTGTTGCCGAAGTAGTTGGCCGACATGCGGTGAGCCTCGTCGACGACGATCAGGTCCCACCGCGATTCTCGGAGTTCGTCGAGCATCTCGTCATTGCGCGAGAGCTGATCCATTCGCGCGATGAGGTGCGGATTGCGGTCAAAGATCGACCCGCCGAACGGCGATGAGATCAGCTCTGGAGTGAGCAGATCAAACTCGAGGCCAAACTTCTCGTAGAGCTCCTCCTGCCACTGGTCGACAAGCCCACCCGGCGCAATTACGAGGCAGCGCTTGACGTCATCGCGAAGTATGAGTTCCTTGATGTAGAGACCGGCCATGATCGTCTTGCCCGCGCCCGGGTCGTCAGCGAGCAGAAAGCGCAGCGGGCGGCGCGGGAGCATCTCTTCGTAAACGGCCGTCAGCTGGTGGGGAAGCGGCTCAATGTTGGAGTTGGTGACCGCCAGCATCGGGTCCGAGTGACCGGCGAGCTTGATGCGTTGGGCTTCGGCTGCGAGCTTGAAGTCTTCGGGCTTTGCGTCGAAAGGCCGAGCGGACGCTTCCACGAGTTGGAGGCGCTGTTGGTCCTCTTCTTGAAGCACTCGCTGATCGAGCTTGCCGTCGTCGTCCTTGTACGTCAGCTCTATGGCCGTTTGGCCGTGCGCCATCACCGCCACGACCGCGACGGTTTTGCCCGGAATCACCCCCGTGATTCGCGTGCCTGGAGCTAGGTCTTCGAGAGTTGGCATGAACAATTGAGTAGCCGAGACTACCGGGGGGTTTCTGACGCCAGCATCAACCGCGGGTCAGACTACGGAGTCGGCAGCGAGACCGACGCCAAACGCCGTCGTCTCGGGCTCGACATAGCGCCACTCTTGTGCCGGCTCTGGTTCGCTCGAACTCGCTTCAGGGCAGTAGTTCCCGCGCAGGAGCCGAGAGCCCTGCGGCGAGCTTCAAGATGTTCTTGTACGAGATGTTTCGTTCGCCGCGCTCAACCTGACCTACGAATGTCCAATGAAGATCGGCGGAATCGGCCAGGGCCTCTTGGGTCAATTCCGCCTTCAAGCGGAGCGCTCGAACACGTTCGCCCAGCGCGACGAGATCGGGGTCCTTCTGGGGCTTGTCGATGCGGGCGTTCACGCGTGCGCATCAGACCACGGCAGAGACTATTCGTCTAGAGCGTCTGCGTATAGTCCGCCTGGCTGCAATGACCGGACCAAACTTTGACAAGCACATCGATGCGCTCGTGAATAAGTTGCAGGATCGAGTCAAGGCCCTGTTCGCCGCGCACGACTTCTACAGCGCCGCCGCCGACGAGGCCGGCGTCCGGGACTGGTCCGAGATTCCGCAGTGGGCGTTGTTGTCAAACCTCTATGTGCGCTCGCAGGTGTTGCTCATCGACCAAATGACGGTCAAGCGACCAGGGCAGCCGAGCCTTTTCAAGACGATCGAGTACGCGAGTCATCGTCCGCACGTGTTCGCCCGAAAGGAACACCCCAATGTCACCCGCGACGAACTTGGGAGGGTGACGGTCGGCGTCTTCTCCGCCGAAGAGGCAACGGCTGACTTGAGGAAGGTCCACGCGGCACGAAAGGCGATCGCCTTTATGGGCGACTTCCAGCAGCCTGATCAATCCCTCGAAGCATTCAAGCAGCGCATAAGAAATGGCGGCGGATCCCCGGAAGCCGGTTTTCGCCTTCCCGAGTATCCGGAGATCGAACTCGCAATCGACGCGATCTTCGAACTCTGGCTCAAGTACTGCGAGATAATTCTCGGTCGGAACTATTCACGCATCGCGAACGTACCTCGCTTGCCAGCGATCGGCAGACTCGGCGCGCTGTCAAGCAACTGGGGAGTGACCCAGTTCGACCCTCACTCCGAATCGCGTGAATGACGGGACTGGTGCTCGAGCCAGTCGTCTTCCCACGCCTCTGGGTCATCTCGCCATGGCGGAGCAGACGTCGCCCTCCGCGGCGTCCGCGGCTTCAAAACAATGTCCGCGTCGAGCGCATTCGCGATCTCAATCAGAGTGAAGAGTTCCGGGTTGCTCTCGCCGCTGAACAACCGCCGGCAACTCGCCGGCTGCTTCTTCACCTTCCTCGCCAATGCAGCCTTGGACAACCCCTTCCGCTCGCGCCGATCATCCAGCTTCTGGATGATTCGCGCAGCGGCCTTTCGCGTCTTCTCGCTCACCTGTTTCCGGCGCACGCGGTCTGAGACTGCGCCGTCGACATCGCCGAGCTCGACTTCGTCTGCAACCGAAGAGTCCGGCCTGTTCTGGGCCCACCAGGGCTCCTGAATCCCAGTCATTGCTCCACCTCTATTCGCGATCGACGCATGGCGATACCTGCGACCGAGAGCGTACCTTACTTGTTACGCACATTATTCGGCGCGTCGGGCGCTCGCGATCCCTTTGTGCATGCACAATTGCGCCGTATTTGCGATGGGCAAACCGTAGGGGTGCATCCGTGTAAACATTCTCTTTTTCGTCTTCAGTTTTCGTCGTGAACTTCGTATGCATTTTTCGAGTGAACTGTTCGCTTTTCGTCAATCTTGTGCGCGCGTAATTCTCACTCCTCATTGACCGTTCTAAGGAATCGATTACGAGTCGTTTTCTGGCGAATTTGGGTGCCGCCGTGGTCGAACTTTGAGTCGGTTCAAGCGCGCTGCGCTCAGCTGGATTCGACCCAGCACGACGCGACCCAGACTCTCTGAACTACTTTCGAGCGTGCCGCCGTGCCCTAAGTCAAAATTCCGAATGTGTGTCGCCGATGCGAGGAGACTGAAATTTGAGTCGCGACCTGATCAATGAACTCATCCCGGTCTTGACCAAACCGTGGGGCAACAAGCCCTTTGACCTCTTCGAGGTTCTTCACCACGGGACCCATGAGAAACAGCTGTCGAATCTTTTTGCCTGGCTGCTGAAAGACGATGAGACCCACCAGCTGGGAGATATCCCCGCTCGGATTCTCATCGACGAGATCAACGTGGAAGGCGTCGCGGCGCCGCTGGACTACGGGCAGTTCAAAATCTTCCAAGAGCAGGACACTTCCGAGTCAACTCTCGGCGCGGACATCGCCGACATTGTGATGGTCAGTACCGAGCGGCGGGTCGCCATCGTGATCGAGAACTTCCACACGTCCCATGGTCACGGCCACAACTTCGCTGGCTACTCGGATTACGGCCGGCGCCGCGCCGGCGACGGCGTGAGCGTCGTCGTAATGCTCTGCGCGACCGAGGACCGAACGCAGCTAGTCGACGGATGGCAGAACGCGGCCGTGGTGACGCACAAAAGCTTCGTGCGGAAGGTCTGCGATTACGTCGACAACCTCAACGGCTATGCCGAAAACCACCCAGATCAGTTCGCATTCTTCAAGCAGATGCGCGCACATTTCGTGAAAGGAGAAGAAGTGAACGACGAGGCTTCCATCGAATTCGTCAAACAACTGTGCTCTGTCGATGAGGCAGCGCTATTCGGAATGACCAATCAGGCCCTCGCCGAAGATGCGTTCGGCGAGAAGATCAAACAGGAATTCCTTCGCCGGATGGCTGAGAGCCGCGCGATGCTATTCAGAGTCAAGTCAGACCTGAAGTTGTATTGCGAGGGAGACCTGAGAAATCAGATAGCAGCGAAGAGCCGCGAGGACATATTCGACGGAGTCAAAGCTGATCTGCGCGGAAACTATCAATGGGCGGTCCGCCTGGTGAACCGCGCGCAAAGCGACGGAGACGAAGTCCTCCAGATCTGTTTTGGGCCAACGGCATGGCTGCATCTCGAAGACCCCTGGCGGGAGTTTCCGAATCTCGAAGTCGGCGAGCCCAACCCAGACTTCGCGAACCTGCTGATCGTGGACCGCCACAAGACACGCGTCAAGCAATCCTCAATCACCTTGAGCGACGTTCTCGAAGGGCTTGAGGGCGACACGCGTTTGGCCGAGGAGATCGTCGCCTTTCTGGGGCACAAATCGAAGTAGTGAGCCCTAGCCCGTCCTCCGTAAGGTTCTAGCGCGCGTAGCGCGAGATTGACGGTCGCGGAATTGTTTGTTCACACCTGAAACTTGCCTGTGCGCATCCATCCGGTGCATCCTCATGCACGCCGAGACCGCCAAGCAGGCGGATTCATCCCTGCGTATTCAATGGACGCGTGCAGCGGAGCGCCCAGGTCGTTCGCGCATTCAGATTTGTCAAACGCTTGCGTGCTCGGTAGCTCCAGTAGGCTGAAATAGATGGCCGCTGAACAGACAAGTTCGTCTCGTCCTCCGAGATCATCCGGCCGTGAAGCCACGGTTCGTCAGATCAACATCGGCGCATGGCTCGCCGGGGCCGTCCTCGCGGCGGCCTTCGTCGGAATCTGGTTCACGCTCGAAGCGGTTACGAGCGACGGACTCGCCGTGATCGGAACGCTCGCAGCATGCGTTACTGCGGCCGCATTCTGGCCGAGGATCACCGGCCTTGCAATCGGCATCGTTGCGCTCCTCGGCGATTAGTCCTCTCCCCCCGGGCGAACCCGCCAGTAGAATGTGAGAGCCGCCAAGGACAACATCCTGCTCCTTCAACGGTGGCGTCGGCGTGCTTTGAATGCCCCGACCTCGTAGTGACCAACGGCGCCATTCCTCGATGGCGCCGTTGGTCGTTTTAGTACCAAGGTGGGTCACTCCGCGAAACGCCGCCAATAAGTAGGATTTCAACAGATGTATCGCCACGAAGAGAACACCCCGGACAAGATGCGTGTTCGCTCGGAGTTCTTTCTCCTTGGCGTCCTACTGGGCAGCGTCCTTCTCGCGTTCGTCACGGGCTCGCCGTCGGTCTTGCTTTTTGGTGGCTTCTTCATCGTCGCCGTAGGGCTCTGGTATTTCAGGTCGTGAACGACGCAACTGACACCGATGTGGCCTCGGCCAGGCAGCGAGAAAACAGACGGATTTCTCTAGCGATCCTGTCTGCCTCAGTTCTTGCCAGCGCCGCGGCGTTCGTGGCCGTCGCACAGGTACCGGTCGTGATCCTCCTCGTCGGCGGTATCGCTGCGATTGTCGCAAGCGGCCAGGTAGCTACTCCGCCCGATCGTCGCTGGCGCGCTACTTCGGAGCCCGCTCCTCCAGAACGCAAGTAAATCAGCGCTCGTCTGGAGTCCGCTTGGCGTTTAGCCTTGGGTGGTTTCCGAGCGCCGCGGACGTTCACCGCGTTCTTCGATGAGCATGCGTCGTAGCTCGCGTCGATCTTCGGATGAAAGTATTGAGACGAGGCCTTCGAGCTGACCAGGTCCAAATGGCACTTCGCGCCCTTCTCCGGCAAGTGGGCGTCTACTGGAAAGAACATTGATCGCGGTGGAGCGAGCAATTAGGTCGGCCGCCTTAGTGAGCCGCTCCGCGAGTTCGGTCAGCTCCCCCGGTTTCGTAGCGATCGATTCAGCAGCGGATTCTGGTGTTGCGATCGCTCTACGAGCAAGCGGCCAGCAAATGTAGAAGGCGAGAGGGATACCGCCAGCCACTGCCCAGAGGAGCGCAGCCTCACCGGCCGCGAACTGAGAATCCAGCGCGATTGGAGCGAGGATAAGGCCGATCAGGTATGCGGTGAGACCGCCAACCAGGCGACGTCTTCCGACGATGTTCAGGGTTTGAACCATGGGAAGCACGGTTCCTCCGGGTCGAGTGAAGCTGACATGGCTCAGATTCGGCTGTACCAACGCACGGCCATCACAGCGAGCATCGTCACTGCGAAGAATCCGCCAACTGATGCCGCGATGGGGTTGAAGCCCGCGACCCAGAGAATCATCACGACCGCGATGATCAGCGCGGACCCGATGCCGTAGGTCAGGTAGAAGCCGCGTGGCGTGTCATCGAGGAACGCGTCGTAGTCGTGCGTGGCCTCTTCAGCGCGGCGATTCATCGATATCATTTTACTGGGAATACTGAGACCGACCGGCCCACACCGTCAGATTCTCTTCTTTTTTTGTTGGAACGGTCGAATTTCAACCTCAATTCCCCCTCTGAGTGATTTGCCGCGGATTGCCCTAAGAATCCGACACTTCGTTCCGAGGTTTGACCTCCGTTGATGGCACGCGGGTCGCACGAAGCATGCAGCGGCCAATGTTGACCGTTGAATTCGCCGGTAGCATTTCATAGCCATGAAGCGAACTTATGTCGATGCGGATGGAAATGTCACCTGTCCCAAATGTGGAGCCAAGAACAGCTTCACTTCGAAGCGGTCGGGAAAAGCAAAAGTCCTTGGCGTAGCGACCGTTGGTGTCGGTGCCGTAGCAACGGTCAAGCGGCTCCAATGCCAAGGATGCGGCACATATCTCAAGACCGGAGGCAGCCCACCCCCGGCAGGCGAAGGGGCAGTCGATTCTTCCTCGGCTGAGCACGCAGTTCGGCTGCGCATGACTTCGAAAGCGCAGAATGTAGGCGCGCTCAGCATCGTCAAGAAGTTCACCGGACTGGGGTTTTTCAAGGCAAGCGAGGTGGTCGGTAAAGCCACTACGGAGTCGGTCGTCGTAACGGCCTTGGGTCCCACTGAAGCAAATGACATGGTGGCCGCCTTACGCGACCTCGGAGCCGAGGCAGACGTGCTTCCGAACCAAGCAAATACGCCTGTCACGAGCGTTTCACCTGAGATCGAATCTACGCCAGACGACATCCCTTCCCAGATCGCGAAACTCGCGGAGCTCCACGACGCCGGCATCCTCACTAGCGAGGAATTTGACGCTAAAAAGACGGAATTGCTACGTCGCATGTAGCGGCGTGCTTACTGAAATGCGTAGTTCGATTGAACTGAGGCTCTCGCGATATGAGCCGGACCTTGAGGGCTTCATGCGTGAGGACGGTGTAGTCGAATGGAAAAACAGCGGCACACTCATTGAACTTGACTTCGCCGAAGACCGAGAAGGCCGCTGGTTGGCCGCGACCTCCACGCGTTCTATCGAACTCTCGGACGCGACCGTTTTCGAAGTCTTTTTGCATCAATACGAAGCCGAGCCAGAGCGACTGCCGCCGGACGAGAGCGGGCACGAGGCCCTGAGCCCATCTCACATGAAGATGTACACCGGCAAGATCGAGCCGGAACTGAAGGAACTGTTTCGTTCAACGCTCGAGTCGTTGTCGGCCGAACTCGATCGCGTCTCAGGATGGATCACTTGGCGCTTTGAGCTAACACCGCCGCAGAGCCTGGACCTAGCGAATCTCGATGAGATTCACGAGTTACCTGAGTACGAATTTCGATTCGGTGATCGCGATTGGATGACTGTTCCGGGCAGTACCTACGACCACTACTTCATGCCGACGGCGTTCGACGCATTACCCCCGGGGGCACTAAGCGCCGAGCGCCGAGTAGACCTCGATGAGGGGATCTCAGGCGGTCAGGCCAACGCACCGTTTGCCTGGCGGATGTTTCAGCGCGCGCTGCGACTATGGAGCCGAGACCCGAAAGTGGCGACATTTTTGGTGGTAGCTGCTGCGGAAATCGCGGTAAAGGAGTTCATTGCGAGCGAGAGCCGGGACCGAACGGCGACGTGGCTGCTGCTCGATGAGCAAGCCCCACCCTTCCATAAGCTCATTCGAGATGGTCTCAAGTCGGTCGTGCCGATCGAGCGGTGGGCAGAGCCCTCGCGCGTGATTCCGAAGGCCGCCACTCAGCCGATCGAGGATGCAGTAAAGGTCCGAAACAAGTTTGTCCACAGTGGAATGGGTGAAGAATCCGACGCCTACTCGATCGAGTACCTAATGCGGTCGGTCTCGGATCTGATTTACGCCTTAGCGTGGCTCGGCGGAGAGGATTGGGCCGCCGACTACGCCATGGATACGAGTTCGATGTACGAGTGGATCTCCAAATCGCGCTCGGCGAACAATTGAAATTGTCAGAGACTCGTTCAATCACCTGGGTTGACGTAGCCGGCTACCTCCACGAACCGTTGCACACGCGGATGCTCAACGCGCTTCTGGAAGCCGCATCGCCGAGCGTTCGCGGCGAGATGCTTGCGCGATTGACGGATGATCCCAAGTTCAAGCGCGAACTCCAAATCACACCGGATCTTGAGCACAGCTACGTCCCTCGACGCCGAGTCGACCTCGCGCTCGAAGTCCGCTCCGAATCGGGTCCGCTTGCTCGCGTCGCCGTAGAGACGAAGGTCGACTCCAAGTGGTCTGAGGATCAACTCTTTTCCTCGCTAGATGAAAGCGTCGAGATCGGGATCTTGTTCTTGGTTGGGATGACTTCGCTTTCGGTAACTCAGCACCAGCTTGCCGAATTGAAGTCCCCCGCCGGAGAACGCAATCCTTGGCACGTAGTTCAGGTCAAGGATTGGCTCGACACCCTTACGGCAGCTAGATCCGATTTGATTCTGGCGCCCGAGATTCTCGATCCCTACATCGCGGCGGTGCAGCGAGAATGCGATGCGCACGCACTTGCAGTCGAGCGAGTGAGAGCTGGCAGTTCGGCAACCGCGATCAATGCTGAGTTTGCGGGCGACTCACGCCACCGAGGAAAACTCTCCCACCACGCTTACTTCAATGTGCTCTTCGATGATCCAAAAGTTTGGGAAAAGTGGCGCCCCGGCGGCAAGACGAACGGACAGATCTGCCGAACGCGGTTCACGTTCCGACAATTGGACCCAGGAGAGTCGGCTGGTGCTCTGATCGAGATTTGGGGTATCGGTGAGTCCCGCCAGCTCGACGTCAAGGTTTGGGACACTAGATCTGATTCAAACCTCGACGAAGTTCGTAGCCAGATGATCTCCAAGTTCCACGGACCGCGCGATGACGGCTTTAAAACGACCAACAGGAAATCGGCAAGCACAATCGGGTCCCGCAGCTTGCCGCTCGATCTGAGTGCTCGTGTCTTCAGCAACGAACTGTCGAACTTCTGCGACGAGGTCGATGACGCGGTGGCCGACTGCTTCGACTCCCGCTGATACGAACTCAGGCCGCAAACCCAACTTGCGACGCCTTGGTTCCCAGAGTCGAATCGCCATTGCGAATTGCGTAGAGCTCTGCAAGTGTCGCCGGAGCCGCAACACTTGTCTTTAGTCCTTGTGAATCGAGCCAAGCATTTGCTTCCGGAATGGACAATCGCTCAAACTCATGAAGCTGGATGCAACGACCTGGCCTGGAAACTGCCGGATGAATCTTGTTCAACGGCTCGTTGGTCGTGACCAACACAATCGTCTGGAGACCGTGGCCGAGCGCTCCATCAGTCAGATTTAGCAGTCTCGCCATGCCCTGCCCGGTTTGCGTGCTCGCGTCGACGGTCAGCAGCTCGCCCGAGTCTTCGAGAACAATCAATTGCCACTTTGAGTAGTCCTCGCGCCCAGTACGGGCTGGCCGCGAGCGCGTCTTGGTCGCGACGTGCATCATGTACCACGATCCGTGCCAGAGGAACTCCTCCGGGTCAGTGATGAAGTTGATCTCACACCAGTCCCGCCAAGAGTCCGCGAGAGCCTCCACCGCGCGCGACTTCCCCGTGCCGGGCTCGCCGGTCCAGAGAATCAGACCCGACTTGGTCGGCTCGAATCCGCAGGCGAGGCGCTCGATCGCAGCAGAAGTGGACTGCGCGTAGTTGTCTCTCACGGAGTCCCAGTCCGAAACCTCAAGCTTTCGATGGATCGATTCAACTTGCTGTGGCTGCCTTGACCAGAAGCTCACCGGTAGCCGCTTTTCATCGTCGTCGAGCAACTGACCGATCTGATCGACAGTTCGCTTGCGCTCGCTAGCGGCGAGCTCCGGATCGTCCGAGACGACCCACACGCGCGATAGATACTTCTGCATGTGGACGTGGGCGAAGGCACCGCTCGCTAATTCCAGGACTAGAGCCCGACCAAATTCGCCACGCCAGTCGAGAACAACTTCGCCCCCGAAGTCAAGCGCGTGCGCAGCTTCCACCGAAAGGGCGATCGCATCGCCGCTGGAAATGTGTGCCGGCTCAAACTCGAATGAGATGCGGGAGAAGAGGGCGTCGAACTGGCCGAACGAGTGCTCATATGTGGATGAAACTTGCGGGATTATTTGGGTGCCGTCGATCGAACGCATGGCCTACTCCTTGTCCTTGGTTGAGGCCCGGATAGCTGGCTCAAATTCAAACGGTTCGACGTTCGGTAGGAACGCGGCACGAATCCGCTCCCACTGCTCAGCCGACAATCGGCTATGAGACTTCCGAAGAGTTCTCGGATTTATCCCCTCAATGTTCTCCAGCTTTGGCGCGAGCGCGAGACTCGGTACGACAATCCTGGGAACTACTTCAACGTTCCATGGCCAGCGCTTGGCTGCAGGTCCATCCGAGCGAAGTACATCGCCAGTCTTCACCTCAACGACGGCCGGGAAAACCCGCTCTCGGGACCCCGCCGCGTAGTAGACGAGTAGATCGCCACGCTTCAGCGACCGTGGATGCTGGGAAAACCAGACGTTGTTGAGGATTCGGCGGTTGACGCCGGTCGTGGATGAGCTTTCAACCAACACGCCCTCATCGCCATCAGCAACGCCCAACCAATCGTCGCGAAGTGGAGCATCTCCAGCGTCGACAGTTTTGATCCATGCCCATCGTCCAGTACCAGCTCTATCGTGCGCCATTCTATTCCTAACTGAATGTTTTATAAACAAGATTTTGATTACTCTAACACCTTGTTTATAGGCTTTTTCCCATT